>NZ_CP186264.1:1840000-1988919 GCF_052588545.1 Streptococcus sp. KHUD_013 | reverse complement strand
AAAAGTCGTCATTCGCTTCATCTCTGCAGTTCGTCCCTTTACATTGGTACCAGCAGAGGAATCTGAACGCTTCATTCAATTAATTACACCAGTTCGGACCAATTAAGGGCCAAAAGCTAGCATTGAACAGGCTAGCTTTTCGTCTTCTATGTTGATGAAAGGAAAATCCATGTATCAGGTCGGTGATTTTGTAGAAATGAAAAAACCCCATGCTTGTATCATCAAAGCAACAGGGAAAAAAGCCAATCGTTGGGAAATTCGGCGAGTAGGGGCAGATATCAAAATTCGTTGTAGCAATTGTGATCATATGGTCATGATGAGCCGTCATGATTTCGATCAAAAATTAAAAAAAGTATTGTAAAAGGTTCAGTCATCTAGGTGACTGAACCTTTTGTATTATTTTAATTCTTCAAATTTTCCATCTTTTACTTCTTTGAAGCCATTAGATTTAAAGGTTTTAAGTGTTGTCTTGTAGCCAATGTAATCAACATTTTGATTTTCTTGTGCAGCAATTAACTGATTTTCTTGTAATTCTTTTAAATCTGCCTTGGTATAATCAATCTTTGTTTTTTCAACGACATAGTCATCCTTATATTCTGCAGAGTGTGAGAATCCTTTGACATCTTTGAATTTTTTATCGTATTCATCAATAACTTTTTTTAATTGTTCTTTTGGCAATCCTGTACCTTCGTAGTAGATAACACTTGTAGAATCTGTACTTAGAATTTTATCACCCTGATATTCAACAATGACACGAATGTCTGTTTTCTTATCTTGGTCAATCAATTGAAGGTAACCTTTTTATTTGAAAAAAAGCAGTAAAAAAGCGCAAAAAATCACTTCCTGTGCTATACTGTAATTGAAAATTTTTTAATTTAAGCGTTAGAACTGTTTCCCCAGTCCTAGCGCCTTTTCTTTTTGATAAGTTTGCTTGGTGGAGAGTAGTTTGTAAATGATTCTAAGAATCTTATGAGCACAAGCAACGACGGCTTTCATCTTGCTTCCTCTTTGGGAAATTCGATTGTAAAAAGAAGAAAAAGCTGGATCCTTAGAATGTGCTGCAATTAATCCCGACATGGTCAAAGCCTGTTTGATATATCGATTTCCTTGCGTGATATGTGAGGATTTTTTAATGCCAGCACTTTCATAAGACCCTGGGCAGAGTCCAGCCCATGATGCTAAATGTGCATCGGATGGAAAGGCTGTAATAGTTGGTCCAATCTCAGCTAGAATAGTGGCAGCACAGTTTTCATTCACACCAGGAATGGTTTGAAGTATCCTATTTTCCTCAGGGGAACTCCTTTTCGATGTAGTGTTGAATCTCATCGGTCAGTTTTTCAATGAGTTCCTGATACATCTGATATTCCTCTAAGCTCTGGTCTAAGAGGAAGCGGTCTTCTAGTGACAACTTACCTTCCATCGCTTCAACGAGTTTCTCTGGACTTGCTTTCACTCGCTTCTGTATACAGAGGATAACAGATTCTACATCAATTGTTTCTCCGTTAATGAATAATTTTAAAAGTGCATGCCCCGTCTTAGAAAAAATATCAGAAAGACAACTGGTTAGCTTGATATTGGCTCGTTGTAAGAGATTGTGAATTTCATTTTTGACTTGAGTTTGACGTTGTTTATAAGAACGCAATCGACGAGTTAATAAACGAAGCTGTACCACTTCAGGGGCAGGGATATAGGAAGGTTCAATTAGTCCACAACGGCCGAGTTGAGCAATCCATTCAGCGTCCTTCACGTCTGTCTTACGACCAGGTACATTCTTGATATGTTGAGGATTGGCAAGTACTAAGACGAGATCAGAATCTGAAAATATATTAAAGAGCGGGAGCCAATATTGCCCAGTACTTTCAAAAAAGACATGTGTTACATGGTTTTCTACCATCCAAGCTAAGGCATTTTGAAGAGCTACAGTAGTTGTCCCAAATTTTTTCTGAATTTTCTTTGGCTTATTGGTATCTAGTGGACCATCTAGAATACAACAAACGATAGACTTTTGATGGACATCAATTCCACAACAAGTTTCAATCATGACTTCCATTATAAAAACCTCCTGTTAACTATTTGAACAATAGAACAAGAGGCTACTAGTAATTTTATTTTCATGCTCATGGCATATTCGAGTTATCTCATGACTCTTGTTCATCCAGTTTTTTGTACAGACTAGGAAAAGCCCTATTAAAGACCACGGATTTGTATTGTTCACCTTCATTATAAGCCGAACTTTCTTTTCTGTCATGAGTTAGCAGGCTAAGCCTGCTTAGAGTTTTTTGTACTTTGTCCACAAGCTCCCAGAAGAAAGAGAGTAAAGATAGCTAAAAGAGGCAGAAGGATCGATTTAATTGATAGTTTTTTCATGACGAAAACTCCTTTATTATTATTGGTTTGATTATACCATATTCTTATGGAATTGGACAGGTGACTGTTAGTTTTAAGGGAGAGCATTTTTTCATCATCTTGTGCTTTGAATTATGTTATAATAAAAGGGATTGAAATGTGAACGGAGAAGAAGAAAAATGGCTTTAACAGCAGGTATCGTTGGTTTGCCAAACGTTGGTAAATCAACCCTATTTAACGCAATTACAAAAGCAGGAGCAGAGGCTGCAAACTATCCCTTTGCGACCATTGATCCAAACGTTGGAATGGTAGAAGTTCCAGATGAACGTCTCCAAAAATTAACGGAAATGATCACTCCTAAGAAGACAGTGCCGACAACCTTTGAATTCACAGATATTGCAGGGATTGTAAAAGGTGCGTCAAAAGGAGAAGGTCTCGGTAATAAATTCTTGGCCAACATCCGTGAAGTGGATGCTATTGTCCATGTGGTACGTGCTTTTGATGATGAAAATGTCATGCGGGAGCAAGGCCGTGAAGATGCCTTTGTCGATCCACTAGCAGATATTGATACCATTAACCTAGAATTGATTCTGGCTGACTTAGAATCTGTGAATAAACGCTATGCACGTGTGGAAAAGATGGCCCGTACGCAAAAGGACAAGGATTCTGTTGCAGAATTTAATGTCCTCCAAAAGATTAAGCCAGTGCTTGAAGATGGGAAGTCAGCTCGTACCATCGAATTCACAGACGAAGAACAAAAAGTTGTCAAAGGTCTCTTCCTCTTGACCACTAAACCAGTTCTTTATGTAGCGAATGTGGATGAGGATGTGGTTGGAGACCCAGATTCGATTGATTATGTGAAACAAATTCGTGAATTCGCAGAAACAGAAAATGCAGAAGTAGTAGTGATTTCTGCGCGTGCGGAGGAAGAAATTTCTGAGTTAGACGATGAAGATAAAAAAGAGTTTCTTGAAGCCATTGGTTTGACAGAATCAGGTGTGGATAAGTTGACGCGTGCAGCTTATCACTTGCTCGGACTTGGTACTTATTTTACAGCTGGGGAAAAAGAAGTTCGCGCTTGGACGTTCAAACGTGGTATGAAAGCTCCTCAAGCAGCAGGAATTATCCACTCAGACTTTGAAAAAGGATTTATCCGTGCTGTGACCATGTCTTATGATGATTTGGTCAAATATGGATCTGAAAAGGCTGTAAAAGAAGCAGGACGTTTGCGGGAAGAAGGAAAAGAATATGTCGTTCAAGATGGCGACATCATGGAATTCCGCTTCAATGTATAAAGAAAACAAGTAAATAACCAAAAGGTTGGAAAAAAATTCCAACCCTTTTGGCTTTTGAAAGGGAAAGTAAATGACAAAATTAATCGTCGGATTGGGAAATCCGGGAGATAAATATGTGGAAACCAAACACAATGTAGGCTTTATGTTAGTGGATCAGCTGGCGAAGTCTCTCAACCTCACCTTTTCACATGATAAGATTTTTCAAGCAGATGTGACCTCCACCTTTATAGATGGAGAAAAGGTCTTTTTAGTCAAACCAACCACTTTTATGAATGAGAGTGGCAAGGCCGTGCACGCGCTTTTGACCTATTATGGCCTAGAGGTGGAAGATTTGGTCGTTATTTATGACGACTTGGATATGGAAGTTGGCAAGATTCGCCTTCGGGCCAAAGGATCAGCTGGAGGCCACAACGGAATCAAATCAATCATCAACCATATTGGCACTCAGACCTTTAATCGCATCAAGATTGGAATCGGAAGACCCAAGCATGGCATGTCAGTAGTCCACCATGTCTTAGGAAAATTCGATCAGGATGATTATGCCACCATCCTCCTTGCTATCGACAAATCAGAGGAAGCTCTTCGCTTTTATTTAAAAGAAGGGCAGTTTGAGAAAACAATGCAACAATACAATGGATAAATATAAGACACTGGTTGATCTATTTCAACAAAATAAAAATATTAGAAAATGGCAACAAGACCAGCAAAAAAGAAGTCGCTCTCTTCTACTAGGACTGTCTTCGTCTACAAAAGCCATTACCATGGCGACAGTTGTCGAAGACGGACACAAGGTCTTGGTCTTGACCTCTTCCCAAAATGAAGCAGAACGGCTCGCCAGTGATTTATTGGGATTATTAGGCGAAGAAAAGGTCTATCTTTTCCTCGGAGATGACAATCCTTTGGCAGAGTTTGTCTTTGCTTCCCAGGAACGGGTCTTTTCTCGTCTGGAAGCTCTGGATTTTCTTTTAGCTCCAGAAAAAGAAGGGATCGTCATTGCCAATGTAAGTGGTAGTCGTTTGCTCTTACCTAATCCAAAGACTGTCAGCTCTATGATTCAGTCTTTCTCTGTTGGAGAAGAAAAAAATCTGACAGAGTTGAAAGATACCCTCCTGGCCATGGGCTATCAAAAGGTTTCACAGGTAAGCCAACAGGGAGAGTTTAGTCTTCGAGGGGATATTTTAGATCTTTTTGAAGCCAGTCAAGATTTCCCTTATCGCCTGGAATTTTTTGGAGATGAGATTGATGGCATTCGGACTTTTTCTCCAGAGACTCAACGTTCACTAGAAAATCTAGATGCGGTAACAGTTCATCCAGTTAGCGATATGTTACTAACTAAAGATGATTTTTTAAGAGGACAGAAGAATCTAGAAAATATGATTCAAAAAAGTCCTCATCCAGAGCTCAAATCCTATTTGACTGAGATTCTCACAGAAGCGCATCACCAGCGTCTCCATGCAGATAGTCGAAAATTTCTCTCTCTTTTTTATCAGCAAACCTACACTCTCTTTGATTACCTCCCCAAACATGCTCCTCTTTTTTTGGATGATTACCATAAAATCATGGATCAGGAGGCGCGGTTTGATGTAGACGTTGCTAACCTTTTGACAGAGGACCTACAAAAGAGTCGCTCTTTCGCTGAAGCCCAGTATTTTGCGGACAATAGCGCACTCTTACGCACTTATAAACCAGCTTCTTATTTTTCAAATTTTCAAAAAGGCTTGGGAAATCTGCGATTTGATGCCCTCTATTCTTTTAACCAATACCCCATGCAGGAATTCTTCAGTCAGTTCTCTCTTTTAAAAGATGAAATTGACCGTTTCCGTAAACAAGATTACACAGTCATTCTTCAGGTGACGAGTAAACAAGGACTCCACCAGTTACAAGAGCACTTGAGAGACTATGGGATCGACCTGGATTATCTTACACCCGATCATCTTCATCCAGGACAGAGCCAGTTGATCATCGGTGGTTTGGCACGTGGATTCCATTTTGTGGATGAGAAGATTGTCCTCATTACAGAGACAGAAATCTTTCAGAAAAAGGTTAAACGAAAGATTCGTCGGCAAACCATTTCCAACGCTGAGCGGTTGAAAAACTACAATGAGTTGGAAAAGGGAGACTACGTCGTTCACCAGGTTCATGGAATTGGTCAGTATTTAGGACTAGAAACCATTGAAATTTCTGGCGTTCACCGAGACTATGTCTCCATCCAGTATCAAAATGGAGACCGGATTTCCATTCCTGTGGATCAAATCCAGATGCTGTCCAAGTATGTTGCGAGTGATGGCAAGCCTCCTAAAATCAACAAACTGAACGATGGTCGCTTCCAAAAGGCTAAACAAAAGGTCCGTCAAGAAGTAGAGGATATTGCAGATGATCTGATTCAACTCTATGCAGAGCGCAGTCAATTACAAGGCTTTGCTTTTACTCCAGACGATGAGAACCAAGAAGCTTTTGATCAGGCTTTTCCCTATGTTGAAACAGATGATCAGATTCGCTCTATCCAAGAAATCAAGAAGGATATGGAATCTTCAAGCCCTATGGATCGCCTCTTGGTCGGAGACGTGGGATTTGGGAAGACAGAAGTTGCTATGCGAGCGGCCTTTAAAGCTGTCAAAGACCATAAACAAGTGGCTGTCTTAGTTCCGACAACGGTCCTAGCTCAACAGCATTATGCCAATTTCAAAGAACGCTTCGAAGCCTTTCCAGTAGAAGTTGATGTCTTGAGTCGTTTCCGTAGTCGTGCTGAGCAAAAAGAAACCTTGGAAAAACTAAAAAAAGGCCAGGTCGATATCCTGATTGGTACCCACCGCCTTTTATCTAAGGATGTGGAATTTGCGGATCTCGGTCTTATCGTGATTGATGAGGAGCAACGGTTCGGTGTCAAACACAAGGAAACCCTCAAGGAGTTAAAGAAAAAAGTCGATGTTTTAACCTTAACGGCAACGCCCATTCCTCGTACCCTTCATATGTCTATGTTGGGGATTCGGGATTTGTCCGTTATTGAAACTCCGCCGACCAATCGTTATCCTGTTCAAACCTATGTCTTAGAAACCAATCCAACCATTATCCGAGATGCTATTCGTCGGGAGATGGATCGGGGAGGTCAGGTTTACTATCTCTACAACAAGGTAGATACCATTGAGCAAAAAGTTTCAGAGTTACAAGAATTGGTACCGGAAGCCTCTATTGGGTTTGTCCATGGACAGATGAGTGAGGTACGGTTGGAAAACACCTTGATGGATTTCATTGAAGGTGAGTATGATATTTTAGTTACGACCACCATTATTGAAACAGGTGTGGATATCCCCAATGCCAATACCCTCTTTATTGAAAATGCCGACCATATGGGCTTGTCTACCCTTTACCAATTGCGAGGACGGGTTGGACGAAGCAATCGCATTGCCTATGCTTATTTGATGTACCGGCCGGACAAAACCTTGACAGAAGTTTCTGAAAAGCGTCTTGAAGCCATTAAAGGATTCACTGAATTGGGGTCTGGTTTTAAGATTGCTATGCGAGATTTGTCTATTCGTGGTGCCGGGAATATTTTAGGGGCTTCTCAATCTGGTTTTATCGATTCCGTCGGATTTGAAATGTATTCACAGTTACTCGAAGCTGCGATTGAGAAGAAACAAGGAAAAGAGAAAAAACGCCAAAAAGGAAATGCGGAGCTCAATCTCCAAATTGATGCCTACATTCCAAGTGATTATATCTTCGATGAACGTCAAAAAATTGAAATTTACAAACGTATTCGAGAAATTCAAATTCAAGAAGATTATGAACTGCTGCAAGATGAATTGATTGATCGTTTCGGAGAATATCCTGATGTGGTAGCCTATCTCCTAGAAATAGGGTTTATCAAATCTTATCTAGACCAGGTCTTTGTTAAAGTGGTTGATCGAAAAGACAATCAACTAACGGTGAAATTTGAGCCAATTACCAAGCAACTTTTCTTGACTCAAGATTATTTTGCTGCCTTATCAGCAACTAATTTAAAAGCTCGTATTGCAGAAAGCCAAGGATTGATTGAATTAATCTTTGATGTACGAAATAAGAAAGACTTCGAAATTTTAGAAGGCTTGCGACAATTTGGGGAAAAATTATTGGCCATCAAGCAGGAAAAATTGGAAAATCAAGACTAGAAAGAAAGATTTTACTAGGCTCTTTCTAAAAAAATGGTACAATAATACATTAGAGGTGATACGATGAGATTAGATAAATTTTTAAAAGTTTCCCGCATTATCAAAAGACGCCCTGTAGCTAAAGAAGTAGCCGATAAGGGGCGCATCAAAGTCAATGGGGTCCTAGCGAAAAGTTCAACCGACTTGAAGGTAAATGACGAAGTCGAAGTTCGCTTTGGAAATAAGCTATTGACAGTAAAAGTGTTGGAAATGTTAGATAGTACTAAAAAAGAAGATGCGTCTAAAATGTATGAAATCATTCGTGAAACAAGGATAGAAGAAGATGCCTAAAAATATTGTACAAATGAATAATCGGTATATTCAAGACGAACATCAGCGTCAGAAATACCAGAATGAGGAGCGAAAAAAACAGAACCGTTTTATGGGTTGGGTTCTCATTTTAATTATTTTATTGTTTATTCTCCCAACTTATAATCTGGCTCAGAGTTACCAGACGCTTCAAAAACGCAAACAACAATACGTTCAATTGCAAGAACAATATCAGCAAACCCTTGAGGAAAAAGAATATCAAAAGGATATCGTAGAGAAATTGAAGGATGACGAATACGCTGCAAAATATGCACGCGCAAAATATTCCTTCTCTAAAGATGGCGAATATATTTATACGATACCTAATTTATTACCGAAATAATGGAAAATATTGTAAAAACCGTTCAACAATTTCTAGAATATTCTGATACAAAATTAGAAGAGTTAGCTAAAAAAAATCAAGCCTTAAAATTGCAAGAAGAAACTCAGGAAAGGAGCAAGGATGAATAAGTTAGTTTATTGGATGATTTTTCCTACTTTCTTAGTCACCCAACCCTTATCTGATTCATCCCAAGTCCAAGTTCCACTGACTGCTGATTCTTCATACACTAGTCAAATAGGGACTCAGGATCATTTCTTTGTCTCCATACCGTCCAATCCGAATGTTTATCAGCCAATCGTGACCTATTCGGATCCAGAATTGCGTCAAAAAGCTGGGGAAATCAAACCTGATACTCCCTTTACTGTTGATCAATTGTTTGTGAATGACCAAGGGAAATCTGTTTTTAAATTATCGAATAAACAGTATGTAGTAGCTGATCAAGATCAAATTTACGAAGATTCGATTTTGGAATTAACAGAAGAAAAAAAGACCATGTGGCTGACATCCTCTTTTACAGTTTATGATCAACCCTTGGTAAATGGCGCAAAAAGCAAAAAAACAAGTCTGACTCCCTATAGTAAGGTTGAAATCACCAAGACTGCCAAAACTTTAAAAGGGACCTATCTAGAAATTTCTGGCCAGGGGTGGATTGCAAAAGATGAACTTTCTGCTACAGATAATCGGATGGAGAAAGTCCAAGAGATTCTCAATCAGAAGTACAACAAAGACGGAATTGCAGTTTACGTGAAGCAGGTGGATACTGGAAAGACTGCTGGGATACATGAAGATCAGGAAATGTATTCTGCTAGTATAGCCAAGCTCTTGTATTTGTACTATACTCAAAAAGAGATAAACGAAAACCATGTAGATTTGCAGACTCCTTTAAAATATACAAAAGAAGTCAATGATTATCCAGGAGCTTATGAACCGGAAGGCAGTGGAAGTATTTCAAAAACACCGGATGATAAGGAATATACCGTCGCTGATTTGATTAATCGGGTGGCAAAAGAATCTGATAATGTTGCGCAAAACATTTTAGGCTATTATGTAACGCATCAATCAGACAAAGAATTTCAAAAGGTGACCAATAAGATTGCAGGAAAAACGTGGAATGTAGAAACTAGAATGGCATCTCCAAAAATGGCAGGAAATGTCATGGAAGCTATCTACCAACAAAATGGTGGAATCATTGATGCTCTGTCAGAGACTCGCTTTGATGATCAACGAATTTCAAAAGATATCCCAGTCAAGGTCGCTCACAAGATTGGAGATGCCTATGATTTCCGTCATGATGTCGCCATTGTTTATACAGAATCACCATTTATTTTAGCTATTTTTACGGATCACTCTGATTACGAGACTATCTCAGCAATTGCCAAAGATATTTATGAGGTCTTACAGTAATGAAAGATAAATTTCTTCAGTTCTGTCTAAAGGAGGGGCTTTTTGAATCTCATCAAAAAGTCCTTTTGGCTTTATCAGGAGGGGTGGACTCCATGACCTTACTGGATTGGCTCTACCATTATCGGCACCAATTAGGAATCGACCTCGTACTTGCTCATGTCAATCATCACCAACGCATTGAAGCTGACCAAGAAGAAAGAGGAATTCGAGCAATAGCTGAAGCAAAACATCTACCGCTGAAGGTTGCCCATTTCTCTGGTCCTTTTTCTGAAAGCCAAGCTAGACAATTCCGCTATGATTTCTTTGAAAAAGTTATGAAAGAAGAAGCTTGTAGCGCTCTCGTCACCGCTCATCATATGGATGATCAGGCAGAAACGATTTTAATGCGTCTGATTCGTGGGAGTCGTCCACGGCATTTAAAAGGTATTCCTTTAAAACAACCATTTGGACAGGGTGTGTTGATCCGTCCCCTCTTATATTTCAAAAAAAAGGATTTTCCAGAAATTTTTCATTATGAGGATAAGAGCAACCGCTCCTTGGACTATTTCCGTAATCGTATCCGCCATCGTTATCTCCCACTGTTAGAAAAAGAAAATCCTCAAGTGACGAGTGCTTTGGTCAACTTAGGAGAGGATCTCAGTCATTGGCACCAGGCTTTAAAAGAGTTGACCAAAGATTTGAATCCACAAGATGTGACACAGTTTCAAAAGCAATCACCAGCTGTTCAGATTTATTTGCTGGAAGAGTATCTAGCTAGTTTTCCAGACTTGCAATTGAGTCGGGCACAATTTGAACAATTACATAGAATAGTAGTGACCAAGTCCAATACGCAACAAGTTCTAAAGAATGGTTATGAACTTTACAAAGACTATCACTATTTTGAAATTCGGAAAATCAGTCGTAGGACGGATGACCGAATGTCAGAAGTTTTGTTACAATTTGGAACCATAAAGACAGTAGGTGCTTATCGCTTTTTATTTGGAGTGGAACCAAGCGATTCATATATGGAGGCAATCCCACTTCCAAACAACCACCCAGTTTTTATTCGCCCCCGTAAAAGGGGAGATCGTATTCTGATGAACGGTCACCATAGAAAAATTAGCAGATTGTTGATTAACCAAAAAATCCCTTTAAATCAACGAAACAATCTGGTGGTTTTAGAACAAGATAAACAAATACTGGCTATTCCTGAAATTGCGATCAGTGATTTGAGTAAGGAATTAAAAAATGGTATAATGAAGCATACAATTTATATCCAGAAAATAGATAGGTAAAAAAGATGTTAGAACAAGATATCAAAAAGATACTCATTTCCCACGATGAAATCGTGACTGCAGCACGTGAACTTGGTCAAAAACTGACAGAAGATTACCAAGGGAAAAATCCAATTTTAGTAGGGATTTTAAAAGGGTCAGTCCCATTTATGGCAGAATTGATCAAACATATTGATACGCATATTGAGTTGGATTTTATGCTAGTGTCTAGCTATCATGGTGGAACATCAAGCTCAGGCGTGATTAATATCATCAAAGATATGGACCAAGACATTAAGGGTCGAGATATTCTCTTTGTTGAAGATATCATTGATACTGGTAAAACTCTTAAGAGTTTGAAAGAATTATTTGAAGGACGTCAACCAGCATCTGTTAAAATTGCTACCTTGTTGGATAAACCTGAAGGACGCTTAGTTGAGATTGAAGCAGATTACACTTGCTTTACCATTCCAAATGAGTTTGTTGTGGGCTATGGTTTAGACTACGATGAAAACTATCGAAACCTTCCTTATATCGGAGTGTTGAAAGAAGAAGTGTATTCAAAATAGAGGAAACTAGATGAAAAATAACAAAAACAATGGTTTTGTTCGAAATCCTTTTCTGTATTTATTGATTATAGTGGCTGCTGTTACAGGTTTTCAGTATTTCTTTGCTGGAAATAGTATCGGACAAAGTCAGCAAATCAATTATACAGAATTGGTAAAAGAGCTTAAATCAGACAACGTCAAGGAAATTAGCTATCAGCCAAACGGTAGTGTCATTGAAATTTCCGGTACCTATAACAAAGCAAAAACCAGCAAGGATGATACAGGGGTTCAATTTTTCACTCCAAGTCCAAGTAAGGTGACTCGCTTCACGAGTGTGATCTTACCGTCTGATTTGACTGTTCAAGAACTACAAAACTTAGCATCCGAACATAAGGCTGACATCACTATTAAACGGGAAAGCTCAAGTGGAATGTGGATTACCATTCTGACTTCCATTGTTCCATTTGTCATCGTGATGTTCTTCTTCTTCTCCATGATGAATCAAGGAGGAGGCGGTGGCGCCCGCGGTGCTATGAACTTTGGCCGTAACAAAGCGCGTGCTACCAATAAAGAAGATATCAAGGTTCGTTTTTCAGATGTAGCAGGGGCTGAAGAAGAAAAACAAGAACTCGTTGAAGTGGTTGAATTCTTAAAAGATCCAAAACGCTTTACAAAATTGGGTGCCCGTATCCCAGCAGGTGTTCTTCTTGAAGGCCCTCCGGGAACTGGTAAAACATTACTTGCTAAAGCAGTTGCAGGTGAAGCTGGCGTACCATTCTTTAGTATTTCAGGGTCTGACTTCGTAGAAATGTTCGTTGGTGTCGGTGCAAGCCGGGTTCGGTCTCTATTTGAAGATGCTAAAAAAGCAGCTCCAGCCATTATCTTTATCGATGAAATCGATGCTGTTGGACGTCAACGGGGAGTTGGCCTTGGTGGGGGAAATGATGAACGGGAACAAACCCTCAACCAGCTCTTGATTGAGATGGATGGTTTTGAAGGAAACGAAGGCATCATCGTGATTGCAGCCACTAACCGTTCAGATGTTCTGGACCCAGCCCTCCTTCGTCCAGGTCGTTTTGACCGGAAGGTTTTAGTTGGTCGTCCAGATGTAAAGGGACGCGAAGCTATCTTGCGTGTCCATGCTAAAAATAAACCATTAGCCAAAGATGTCGACTTGAAACTAGTTGCCCAACAAACACCAGGATTTGTTGGAGCGGATCTTGAAAATGTCTTAAACGAAGCAGCTCTGGTAGCGGCCCGTCGCAATAAGAAGGTAATAGACGCCTCTGATATTGATGAAGCAGAAGACCGTGTGATTGCTGGTCCTTCTAAGAAAGACCGAACAGTTTCTCAAAAGGAACGCGAATTGGTTGCTTACCACGAGGCAGGGCATACCATTGTCGGATTAGTCCTATCTAATGCTCGTGTTGTTCACAAGGTGACCATCGTTCCACGTGGACGTGCTGGTGGTTATATGATTGCTCTTCCAAAAGAAGACCAAATGCTTCTTTCTAAAGAAGATATGAAAGAACAATTGGCTGGATTGATGGGGGGACGTGTTGCAGAAGAAATTATCTTCAACGTTCAAACCACAGGGGCTTCCAATGACTTTGAGCAAGCGACCCAAATGGCGCGTGCTATGGTAACGGAATATGGAATGAGTGAAAAACTTGGTCCAGTTCAATACGAAGGCAACCATGCTATGTTTGGAGCTCAAACGACTCAAAAATTCATTTCAGAACAAACAGCATATGAAATTGATGAAGAAGTAAGAAGTCTTTTGAATGAAGCTCGCAATAAAGCGGCTGAAATCATCCAGAGCAATCGTGAGACCCACAAGTTGATTGCAGAAGCCTTGTTGAAATACGAAACCTTGGACAGTGTTCAAATTAAGTCATTGTATGAAACAGGTAAAATGCCAGAAGATACTGATTTAGAATTAGAAAAAGAATCTAAACCATTATCTTATGAAGAAATTAAATCTAAAATGGAAGAAAATAAGTAATAAACTCTATAGTCTTCTATAATATTTAGAAGGAGCCGAAATTTTCGGCTCCTCAGATTGAAGATAAAGTCTTCTAAAAACTTTCCTTAGGTGAGATCGGACGTCAGCGAACTTCTAAGAAGTTCCATGACTAATTATTGAGCCTAAGGTCTCAATAATTCCGAGTGCCTGAAACTATTACGTTTCAGGCACTTTTCTCACGGCGGAAAAGTTTCTAATCTTCCTAAATGACTAAAAATAAAAGTAATTTTTTGAAAAGCATCTTGCTTTTTTATGTAAAACAATAGTTTGTCTACATTCAAGGGAGCCGAAATTTCGGCTCTTTTTTTTCAAAAAAGTGTTGACAGATGAAAATGAACTGATATAATAGATTACGTTGTAAAAATGGTCCGTTGGTCAAGGGGTTAAGACACCGCCTTTTCACGGCGGTAACACGGGTTCGAATCCCGTACGGACTATCGCAAAAAGTTGTTACATTCGTAGCAACTTTTTTTGTTTGATAAAACCATTATTCTGACATTCTTATCAAAATAATGACCGATTAGAGTTAGAAAAGATTCCAAATAGAAAATAAGCACAAATAAATCCAAACCTCCTTTAAAATGAAGACAAGTTAGAAAGGAGGTCCAATGAACTTTAAAAAATCATATGAAAAAGTAAAATGGATAGTATGGAAATGCGAAAAGGAATTTTATATTCATCTTTGGGATCACGCAGATTGGGAACAAGAAGGTAGACTGGTTTTATATGAGCTACAAATAAGTAATCCAGAAGTAGAAGAGAATGAAGAAATTTTATTAACCTACTTCAAAACAAAGTTTCGCAATCACATAAAAGATAAAGTTAGAAAACAAGAGAGTGATAAAAGGAAGTTAAATAAGGTACCATATACAGAGATTGGAGAAATTAGTCATCGACTTCGATCAAAAGAACTCTTTTTAGATGAACTAGTCCTGTTAAGAGGAGCCCTAAAAGAATTCCGAGAAAAGCTAACCGATCAAGAAAAAGAAGACTATGATAAACTTCTGATGAATCAACGTTTTTCTGGACGAGCAAAAATGCGGAGAAGACTCCAAGAATACTTGAAAGATTTCAAGGATCATCATTTATGAAAAAGGATGTAAAAAAGCATCCTTTTTCATAAAAAAATAAAAATTTAAAAAAATAGAAAAAAGATATTGACAAGTTTTCATGGTCGTGATATACTAATATAGTTGTCGCGCGAGAGCGACAAAGACCTTTGAAAACTGAACAAGACGAACCAATGTGCAGGGCGCTACAACTAATGTTGTAGTACTGAACAATGAAAAAAACAATAAATCTGTCAGTGACAGAATGAGTTTAGACAAACAATTATTTTAATGAGAGTTTGATCCTGGCTCAGGATGAACGCTGGCGGCGTGCCTAATACATGCAAGTAGAACGCTGAAGCTTGGTGCTTGCACCGAGCGGATGAGTTGCGAACGGGTGAGTAACGCGTAGGTAACCTGCCTGGTAGCGGGGGATAACTATTGGAAACGATAGCTAATACCGCATAACAGTAGATGTTGCATGACATTTGCTTGAAAGGTGCAATTGCATCACTACCAGATGGACCTGCGTTGTATTAGCTAGTTGGTGAGGTAACGGCTCACCAAGGCGACGATACATAGCCGACCTGAGAGGGTGATCGGCCACACTGGGACTGAGACACGGCCCAGACTCCTACGGGAGGCAGCAGTAGGGAATCTTCGGCAATGGACGGAAGTCTGACCGAGCAACGCCGCGTGAGTGAAGAAGGTTTTCGGATCGTAAAGCTCTGTTGTAAGAGAAGAACGAGTGTGAGAGTGGAAAGTTCACACTGTGACGGTATCTTACCAGAAAGGGACGGCTAACTACGTGCCAGCAGCCGCGGTAATACGTAGGTCCCGAGCGTTATCCGGATTTATTGGGCGTAAAGCGAGCGCAGGCGGTTAGATAAGTCTGAAGTTAAAGGCTGTGGCTTAACCATAGTACGCTTTGGAAACTGTTTAACTTGAGTGCAAGAGGGGAGAGTGGAATTCCATGTGTAGCGGTGAAATGCGTAGATATATGGAGGAACACCGGTGGCGAAAGCGGCTCTCTGGCTTGTAACTGACGCTGAGGCTCGAAAGCGTGGGGAGCAAACAGGATTAGATACCCTGGTAGTCCACGCCGTAAACGATGAGTGCTAGGTGTTGGGTCCTTTCCGGGACTCAGTGCCGCAGCTAACGCATTAAGCACTCCGCCTGGGGAGTACGACCGCAAGGTTGAAACTCAAAGGAATTGACGGGGGCCCGCACAAGCGGTGGAGCATGTGGTTTAATTCGAAGCAACGCGAAGAACCTTACCAGGTCTTGACATCCCTCTGACCGCTCTAGAGATAGAGTTTTCCTTCGGGACAGAGGTGACAGGTGGTGCATGGTTGTCGTCAGCTCGTGTCGTGAGATGTTGGGTTAAGTCCCGCAACGAGCGCAACCCCTATTGTTAGTTGCCATCATTCAGTTGGGCACTCTAGCGAGACTGCCGGTAATAAACCGGAGGAAGGTGGGGATGACGTCAAATCATCATGCCCCTTATGACCTGGGCTACACACGTGCTACAATGGCTGGTACAACGAGTCGCAAGTCGGTGACGGCAAGCTAATCTCTTAAAGCCAGTCTCAGTTCGGATTGTAGGCTGCAACTCGCCTACATGAAGTCGGAATCGCTAGTAATCGCGGATCAGCACGCCGCGGTGAATACGTTCCCGGGCCTTGTACACACCGCCCGTCACACCACGAGAGTTTGTAACACCCGAAGTCGGTGAGGTAACCTTTTAGGAGCCAGCCGCCTAAGGTGGGATAGATGATTGGGGTGAAGTCGTAACAAGGTAGCCGTATCGGAAGGTGCGGCTGGATCACCTCCTTTCTAAGGATAAGGAAACCTGCACGTTGGTCTTGTTTAGTTTTGAGAGGTCTTGTGGGGCCTTAGCTCAGCTGGGAGAGCGCCTGCTTTGCACGCAGGAGGTCAGCGGTTCGATCCCGCTAGGCTCCATTGGTGAGAGATCACCAAGGATGAACATTGAAAATTGAATATCTATATCAAATAGTAACAAGAAAATAAACCGAAAACGCTGTGAATATTTAATGAGTTTTCTAATTTTTTAAGAAATTAGGTTAATAAGGTTAAGTTAATAAGGGCGCACGGTGGATGCCTTGGCACTAGGAGCCGAAGAAGGACGTGACAAACGACGAAATGCCTCGGGGAGCTGTAAGTAAGCTTAGATCCGGGGATGTCCGAATGGGGGAACCCAGCAGGTGATACCTGTTACCCATATCTGTTAAGGATATGAGGAGGAAGACGCAGTGAACTGAAACATCTAAGTAGCTGCAGGAAGAGAAAGCAAAAGCGATTGCCTTAGTAGCGGCGAGCGAAACGGCAGGAGGGCAAACCGAAGAGTTTACTCTTCGGGGTTGTAGGACTGCAATGTGGACTTAAAGATTATAGAAGAACTACCTGGGAAGGTAGGCCAAAGAGAGTAATAGCCTCGTATTTTAAATAGTCTTTATACCTAGCAGTATCCTGAGTACGGCGAGACACGTGGAATCTCGTCGGAATCTGGGAGGACCATCTCCCAACCCTAAATACTCCCTAGTGACCGATAGTGAACCAGTACCGTGAGGGAAAGGTGAAAAGCACCCCGGGAGGGGAGTGAAATAGAACCTGAAACTGTGTGCCTACAACAAGTTCGAGCCCGTTAATGGGTGAGAGCGTGCCTTTTGTAGAATGAACCGGCGAGTTACGATATGATGCGAGGTTAAGTTGAAGAGACGGAGCCGTAGGGAAACCGAGTCTGAATAGGGCGCTTTAGTATTATGTCGTAGACCCGAAACCATGTGACCTACCCATGAGCAGGTTGAAGGTGCGGTAAAACGCACTGGAGGACCGAACCAGGGCACGTTGAAAAGTGCTTGGATGACTTGTGGGTAGCGGAGAAATTCCAAACGAACTTGGAGATAGCTGGTTCTCTCCGAAATAGCTTTAGGGCTAGCGTCGACATAAAGATTCTTGGAGGTAGAGCACTGTTTGGGTGAGGGGTCCATCCCGGATTACCAATCTCAGATAAACTCCGAATGCCAATGAATTATGGTCGGCAGTCAGACTGCGAGTGCTAAGATCCGTAGTCGAAAGGGAAACAGCCCAGACCACCAGCTAAGGTCCCAAAATAATTGTTAAGTGGAAAAGGATGTGGGGTTGCACAGACAACTAGGATGTTAGCTTAGAAGCAGCTATTCATTCAAAGAGTGCGTAATAGCTCACTAGTCGAGTGACCCTGCGCCGAAAATGTACCGGGGCTAAAACAATTTACCGAAGCTGTGGATACCTTTAATGGTATGGTAGGAGAGCGTTCTATGTGTGAAGAAGGTATACCGTGAGGAGTGCTGGAACGCATAGAAGTGAGAATGCCGGTATGAGTAGCGAAAGACAGGTGAGAATCCTGTCCACCGTAAGACTAAGGTTTCCAGGGGAAGGCTCGTCCGCCCTGGGTTAGTCGGGACCTAAGGAGAGACCGAAAGGTGTATTCGATGGACAACAGGTTGATATTCCTGTACTAGAGTATGTAGTGATGGAGGGACGCAGTAGGCTAACTAAAGCGTGCGATTGGAAGTGCACGTCTAAGCAGTGAGGTGTGAATTGAGTTAAATGCTTAGTTCTATAACATTGAGCTGTGATGGGGAGCGAAGTTTAGTAGCGAAGTTAGTGATGTCACACTGCCAAGAAAAGCTTCTAGCGTTAAACATACTCTACCCGTACCGCAAACCGACACAGGTAGTCGAGGCGAGTAGCCTCAGGTGAGCGAGAGAACTCTCGTTAAGGAACTCGGCAAAATGACCCCGTAACTTCGGGAGAAGGGGTGCTGACTTAGGTCAGCCGCAGTGAATAGGCCCAAGCAACTGTTTATCAAAAACACAGCTCTCTGCTAAATCGTAAGATGATGTATAGGGGGTGACGCCTGCCCGGTGCTGGAAGGTTAAGAGGAGTGCTTAGGAGTAATCCGAAGGTATGAATTGAAGCCCCAGTAAACGGCGGCCGTAACTATAACGGTCCTAAGGTAGCGAAATTCCTTGTCGGGTAAGTTCCGACCCGCACGAAAGGCGTAATGATTTGGGCACTGTCTCAACGAGAGACTCGGTGAAATTTTAGTACCTGTGAAGATGCAGGTTACCCGCGACAGGACGGAAAGACCCCATGGAGCTTTACTGCAGTTTGATATTGAGTGTCTGTGCCACATGTACAGGATAGGTAGGAGCCATAGAGATCGGGACGCCAGTTTCGATGGAGGCGTTGTTGGGATACTACCCTTGTGTTATGGCCACTCTAACCCGGATAGGTGATCCCTATCGGAGACAGTGTCTGACGGGCAGTTTGACTGGGGCGGTCGCCTCCTAAAAGGTAACGGAGGCGCCCAAAGGTTCCCTCAGAATGGTTGGAAATCATTCGCAGAGTGTAAAGGTATAAGGGAGCTTGACTGCGAGAGCTACAACTCGAGCAGGGACGAAAGTCGGGCTTAGTGATCCGGTGGTTCCGTATGGAAGGGCCATCGCTCAACGGATAAAAGCTACCCTGGGGATAACAGGCTTATCTCCCCCAAGAGTTCACATCGACGGGGAGGTTTGGCACCTCGATGTCGGCTCGTCGCATCCTGGGGCTGTAGTCGGTCCCAAGGGTTGGGCTGTTCGCCCATTAAAGCGGCACGCGAGCTGGGTTCAGAACGTCGTGAGACAGTTCGGTCCCTATCCGTCGCGGGCGTAGGAAATTTGAGAGGATCTGCTCCTAGTACGAGAGGACCAGAGTGGACTTACCGCTGGTGTACCAGTTGTCTCGCCAGAGGCATCGCTGGGTAGCTATGTAGGGAAGGGATAAACGCTGAAAGCATCTAAGTGTGAAACCCACCTCAAGATGAGATTTCCCATAACTATATGTTAGTAAGAGCCCTGAGAGAAGATCAGGTAGATAGGTTAGGAGTGGAAGTTGTGTGAGCAATGGAGCGGACTAATACTAATAGCTCGAGGACTTATCCAAAAAGTAACTGAGGATATTTACAGCTGGTTAGATTTTTGTTAGAATATAGGTATTCAATTTTGAATGTTCATCATTCAGAGTTAAGTGACGATAGCCTAGGAGATACACCTGTACCCATGCCGAACACAGAAGTTAAGCCCTAGAACGCCGGAAGTAGTTGGGGGTTGCCCCCTGTGAGATATGGTAGTCGCTTAGCAAGGTTGAGTCTAGTGGAAACTAGGCTCATTTGGGAGTTTAGCTTAGTTGGAATTGAGAGGCAATCGAGATTCCAATCGGCGGATAAGAGAAACGCAGTTTCTCACCGTTGGCTGAGTTAAACGACCATTTGGGAGTTTAGCTCAGCTGGGAGAGCATCTGCCTTACAAGCAGAGGGTCAGCGGTTCGATCCCGTTAACTCCCATAGGTCCCGTAGTGTAGCGGTTATCACGTCGCCCTGTCACGGCGAAGATCGCGGGTTCGATTCCCGTCGGGACCGTAGAAACTTAGTTTCTAGCAGATAATGATACGACTCGTTAGCTCAGTTGGTAGAGCAATTGACTTTTAATCAATGGGTCACTGGTTCGAGCCCAGTACGGGTCATTATAGCGGGTTTGGCGGAATTGGCAGACGCACCAGATTTAGGATCTGGCGCTTTACGGCGTGGGGGTTCAAGTCCCTTAACCCGCATAAAAGAATAATAATGAGCCGGCTTAGCTCAGTTGGTAGAGCATCTGATTTGTAATCAGAGGGTCGCGTGTTCAAGTCATGTAGCCGGCATTTTTTTATATAAAGAAACAGATGCGAACGTAGTTCAGTGGTAGAACACCACCTTGCCAAGGTGGGGGTCGCGGGTTCGAATCCCGTCGTTCGCTTGAGGAGGCCGGGGTGGCGGAACTGGCAGACGCACAGGACTTAAAATCCTGCGATTGGTAACGATCGTACCGGTTCGATTCCGGTCCTCGGCATAGACTTAGGTTGGAGAAGAAGCACCCTTAGCTCAACTGGATAGAGTACCTGACTACGAATCAGGCGGTTAGAGGTTCGACTCCTCTAGGGTGCATGGTCGCAAGACTATGTAGCAATAGAATAGAAACGAGCACCCTTAGCTCAACTGGATAGAGTACCTGACTACGAATCAGGCGGTTAGAGGTTCGACTCCTCTAGGGTGCATAAAGCGTAAGCTTTAGTTCGGGAAGTAGCTCAGCTTGGTAGAGTACTTGGTTTGGGACCAAGGTGTCGCAGGTTCGAATCCTGTCTTCCCGATTTATGGCGGTGTAGCTCAGCTGGCTAGAGCGTCCGGTTCATACCCGGGAGGTCGGGGGTTCGATCCCCTTCGCCGCTATACTATTGATCTTGTCGGACCTTTAGCTCAGCTGGTTAGAGCTCTCGGCTCATAACCGAGTGGTCGTAGGTTCAAGTCCTACAAGGTCCATAATTAGCTGGAGGATTACCCAAGTCCGGCTGAAGGGAACGGTCTTGAAAACCGTCAGGCGTGTAAAAGCGTGCGTGGGTTCGAATCCCACATCCTCCTTAATATTAACGCGGGATGGAGCAGCTCGGTAGCTCGTCGGGCTCATAACCCGAAGGTCGTAGGTTCAAATCCTGCTCCCGCAATATTTGGCTCGGTAGCTCAGTTGGTAGAGCAATGGATTGAAGCTCCATGTGTCGGCGGTTCGATTCCGTCTCGCGCCATTTTCTTTAATAATAAGCGGGTGTAGTTTAGTGGTAAAACTACAGCCTTCCAAGCTGTTGTCGCGAGTTCGATTCTCGTCACCCGCTTTGAACATTTGTTCATTACCAAGTTTTTAACTTGGGCGCGTAGCTCAGGTGGTTAGAGCGCACGCCTGATAAGCGTGAGGTCGGTGGTTCGAGTCCACTCGTGCCCATTTTTGGAGAATTACTCAAGAGGCTGAAGAGGACGGTTTGCTAAATCGTTAGGTCGGGTAACTGGCGCGGGGGTTCGAATCCCCCATTCTCCGTATAGAAACAAGTTAGCTTTGTAGCTAACTTTTTTGTTACTTTGATACATCGATAGAAATAAAAATGTAACAAAGGCGTAACATAAAATCTTTCATTTTCTGTTATACTAGTTAGTGTCTTATATGAAGGAGTCTTTTATTTTATGAAGAAAAAATTATTAACGACTATTTTACTTAGTACATTAGCTTTATCACAAGTAGGTACAGTTATTTCTGTAGGTGCTGATTCTACTGATGATAAAATCGCTGCACAAGATAGTAAGATTGCTGATTTGAGTTCAAAAGAACAAAGCGCACAAGCAGAAGTTGATCAAATTCAATCTCAAGTTTCTGAAATCAAAAAACAACAAGAAACTCTTAAAGCTGAAAATGATCGTTTGAACGAAGAGTCTGCTAAACTTTCAGCAGAGATTGAAGAGCTTTCTAAAAATATTGTTGCTCGTCAAGAATCATTGGCAAACCAAGCACGTAGTGCTCAAACAACAGGAACTGCTACAAGTTACATTAACGCTATTGTAAGTTCTGGTTCTTTGACTGAAGCTATTTCTCGTGTTTCTGCAATGAATGAAATTGCTAGCGCCAACAACAAGATGCTTGAAGAGCAAAAACGCGATAAAGAAGCAATTGACGCTAAGCAAAAAGAAAACAATGAAGCAATCAACACTGTTATCGCCAACCAACAAAAATTAGATGATGATGCGCAAGCGTTGACAACTAAAGAAGCTGAGTTAAAGGTTGCACAATTGAATTTGGCAGCTGAAAAATCTACTGCAGAAAATGAAAAGAATGCTTTACTTGCAGAAAAAGCAGCAGCTGAGAAAGCGGCAGCTGAAGCAGCAGCGGCTGAAGCAGCTTACCGTGCACAACAAGAAGAGCAACGTAAAGCTGTAGAAGCATCTGCTAATACTAACTTGCAAGCACAAGTGCAAGCTGCTACTCAAACACCAGCAGCTGAAGCAGCACAACCTCAAGCAACAGTTTCAACTCCTGCTACAGCATCAGCAGTTCAAACTCAAACAGTTGCTACACCTGCTGCAACTAGTCGTCCATCATACAGCTCGTCTGCAAGTTCATACCCTGTAGGTGAATGTACTTGGGGTGCGAAAGTATTGGCTCCTTGGGCTGGCGATTACTGGGGTAATGGAGCACAGTGGGCTGCAAGTGCCGCAGCTGCTGGATTCCGTACTGGTAGCCAACCACAGGTTGGAGCTATTGCATGTTGGAATGACGGTGGATATGGACACGTAGCAGTGGTTACAGCTGTTCAATCTACTACAAGTATCCAAGTATCTGAATCTAACTACTTAGGTATCCGTAGCATTGGGAACTACCGTGGATGGTTTAACCCAGTGAATGCACAAGGAACAGTTACTTATATCTATCCAAACTAAGAATTTGAAACACCCACTTTTTGTGGGTGTTTTTTACTATAGTTACTATTTTAATTTTTGGTGGATTATGGATTGAAAAATCATATAAAAAGCGTTACAATGAGTAAAGAGAAGATTTGTACAATTTGTACATTGTGGTTAAATTTATGTGGAGGAAATCATGTCGTTTTCGGATTTAATGCTGTTTGCTTTATCTTCTAACCAAGATTTGGCTGAACGTGTCTCTAAAGAGATGGGATTGCCACTTGGTAAGTCGACCGTACGTCAATTTTCAGATGGGGAAATCCAGGTCAATATTGAGGAGTCTATTCGTGGTAAAGAGGTTTATATTCTTCAATCTACGAGTTCACCTGTAAATGATAATTTAATGGAAATTTTGATCATGGTAGATGCTTTAAAACGTGCCAGTGCTCAAACCATTAATGTAGTCATGCCCTATTATGGTTATGCTCGTCAAGACCGTAAAGCTCGTGCTCGTGAACCGATTACATCCAAATTGGTTGCCAATATGTTAGAGATTGCTGGTGTAGATCGTCTCTTAACCATTGATTTGCATGCTGCTCAGATTCAAGGGTTCTTTGATATTCCAGTGGATCATTTGATGGGGGCTCCATTGATTGCAGACTACTTTGAACGTCGTGGCATGGTTGGTTCTGACTATGTGGTAGTTAGTCCGGACCATGGTGGCGTGACGCGTGCTCGTAAGCTAGCTGAATTTTTGAAAACACCGATCGCCATCATTGATAAACGTCGGAGTGTTGATAAAATGAACACCAGCGAAGTCATGAACATCATTGGGAACGTTGAAGGGAAAACTTGTATCCTGATCGATGATATGATTGATACTGCGGGAACCATTTGCCACGCTGCGGATGCACTTGCTGAAGCAGGAGCTGTAGAAGTCTATGCAAGTTGTACGCACCCTGTATTATCTGGTCCAGCTATGGACAATATTCAGAAATCAGCAATTAAGAAGTTGGTGGTGTTGGATACCATTTACCTACCTGAAGAGCGCTTAATCGATAAAATTGAACAAATCTCCATCGCAAAACTATTGGCAGAAGCGATTATCCGCATCCATGAAAAACGTCCTCTGTCTCCACTATTTGAAATTGGAAATGCGAAAAAATCTTAAAAATGTAAAAAAGAGGTTGTAGAGAGCCTCTTTTTTAAGAAAGGAAAGATATGTTTTTCAACTGGTTAAAAAAAGAAAGTAAGATAAAAAATCAGAGGGAGGAGTTGCTGAAGGAAGCACAAAAAAATGAGGATAGATTGGATCCTTGTCTACCCAAAAAGACCTTGCCAAAGAGTGGTGTAGTCAAATAAAATAAGTAAAACACTCACAAAATAAAAGATTTCCACTTTAAAAGTCAAATCTTATCTTACCTAAAAAAATATAAAATTTATTTAAAAAATTGGTCAGATTTTATTGACAAATAAAATATATCGTAGTAAACTAGTAATAGTTACGAAGTAACGAATTATTTTTTAAAATGAAAAAAGGAGATAAAACAATGAAAAAAGTTTTATTATCATCAGTAGCAGCTCTTGCAGTATTTGCAGTATTTGCAGCAGCAGCACCTGTATTTGCACAAGGTGAAAACCCAAGTGCATCTAACCAATTGATCCAAAAGAAATATGTTTCTGAACGTGACGTTGCTGATGAAGCAAATGCACAAGTGGCAGCACACGATGCAGAAATTCGTGCAGAAGTTGCAAAACAACCTTCAGTAGTAGCAGCTCAAGCAGCTCTTGATGCGGCTAAAGATTACACTGGTCATGACCATGATGTAAAACTTGCTCGCGCTCAAGAAGACTTTGATCGTGTTTACAACGAAGCTTACAATACTGTTCGCAACCGTTACATCCAAGTTCTTCAACAAAAATATCGTGAAGCAGCTCAAAGCCAAGGTAACTACTGGAACGATCCAACTGGTGTAGAAGATAACAAACCTAACCTTACTCGTATTGCAGAAGACATCAAAGCTCAAACTGGTAAAGATGTTACTGTTACTACAGATGAAAATGGTAACGTTGTAGTTAAAGACGAAAAAGGTAACGTTATTGGTACTGTTGACAATAACGGTAACCTAGTTAAAGCTGATGCTAAAGCTGGTAAAACTCTTCCAAAAACAAGCGCAGTTAAATAATTTGATTATTAATTAGCTCGAAACGAATATCACTGAGTCCTAGGGCTCAGTGATATTTTTTAGAGAAAAAATCGTCATAAGGAGATCAACGAAATGAAAAGAGCTGAGAAAAAAGCTTCAAATAAATTGGTTGGGATCATTATTGCTCTTACTGCAGTCGTCGTGATTGTTGCTGGTTTTATTTTCTTCAATCCATTTGGGGGAGGAAAATCTTCTAGCACAGCTAAAAAGTCAACTAGTACAAGCTCAACCAAACAAGCAGCTAAATATGAACCAAGTCAAGAAGAAAAAGATTATTTAAAAAATCGTTTTGCCCAATTAACTGCGGTTAATCCAGAAACAATTGGTTATGTTTATGCACCAGGAACTGAGTTAGATGAGCCTGTTGTTCAAACAGGGGACAATGCTACTTATTTGGATAAAACTTTTGATGGTGGAAACGAACCTCTTATGGGAACTGTTTTCATGGATACAGATAACAAAAAGGACTTTAGCGATCGTTTGACTTGGCTCTTTGGTCATGCACGTGGCAGTAAAGTTGCAGATCATCGCATGTTTAATGATGTTAATTTCTATGATAACCAAGAGTACTTTAATCAGCACCCTTACGTAGTTATTGAAACACCTGAGCGCAAGTATTATTATGAAGCAATGGGCTTGGTCATTGTTCCTGAAACAACAGCTTTCTATCGTACCAGCTTTTCAGATGATGAAGATTTCACTACCCAGTTGAAAAACATCTATGAGTCAGCGCGTACAAAAAATCCAAATATTAAAATCAATGCTTCTGATAAGTACCTAGTCTTGTCTACTTGTCGCGAAGAAGATGAAACTATCCGTTCCAATCTCTACCTTCGTCAAATTCCGGATTCGGAAATGAAGGATTTCTTGGCGAAACATGGTGATCAGTTGAATTATGTTGCAACACGTGGTCAAGAATAGAAAAGATTTGGTAAAATTTATTCAATGAGAGGATTTAGCATGTGCTAAGTCCTTTTTTGATGAAAAAGGCCATTATTGTATCATTTTAGTTGGGACTAGCCCCTTTTTTGCGATGGTTTTCTATTTATAGTATAATGGTGATAGAACTTTTTTTGGAGGTGGCTATGGATTTAACAAAACGGTTTAATCAAAATTTGAATCGAATCGAGATTTCTTTGATTCGTCAGTTTGACCAAGCCATTTCTTCTATTCCAGGTATTTTACGCTTGACCTTGGGTGAGCCAGATTTTACGACACCGGATCATGTAAAGGAAGCGGCAAAAGCAGCTATTGATGCCAACCAGAGTTATTATACGGGGATGAGTGGCTTGCTAGCTCTACGTGAAGCTGCTAGTCAGTTTGTAGCTGAAAAATATAACCTACAGTATCGACCAGAGGATGAAATTTTGGTTACGATTGGGGCAACGGAGGCCCTTTCTGCGACCTTGACCGCTATATTGGAACCGGGAGATGTGGTGCTCTTACCAGCACCTGCTTATCCTGGTTACGAACCTATTATTAAACTGATGGGGGCTAGTGTCGTCGAAATCGATACGACAGACAATCGCTTTATCCTCAGTCCTGAGGCTTTAGAAAAGGCCATAGAAGAGCAAGGAAATCGCGTCAAGGCGGTTATTCTCAACTACCCAGCTAATCCGACAGGAGTTACTTACTCTAAGGAGCAGATGCAGGATTTGGCTAGAGTCTTGAAGAAATATGAAGTTTTTGTCGTTTGTGATGAGGTCTATTCAGAATTAACCTACACAGGTCAGCCTCACGTTTCCTTGGGATCCTATCTACGGGACCAAGCCATTATTATCAATGGCTTATCGAAGTCTCATGCTATGACAGGCTGGAGACTCGGTTTTATCTTTGCGCCGGCTCCATTGGCAGCTCAATTAATCAAGAGTCATCAGTACTTGGTGACTGCAGCGGGAACCATGAATCAGTATGCAGCCATTGAAGCCTTAACGGTTGGTAAAGACGATGCAGAGCCGATGAAACGGGAATACATAGAGCGTCGAGATTATATCATCAAAGAAATGTCTGCCATGGGTTTTGATATTATCCGCCCAGATGGGGCCTTCTATATCTTTGCTAAGATCCCACAAGGATATAACCAAGACTCCTTCGATTTTTTGAAGCTCTTAGCCCAAGAAAAGGCTGTTGCCTTTATCCCAGGAATGGCTTTTGGCCCTTACGGCGAAGGATATGTGCGCTTGTCTTATGCAGCAAGTATGGAAGTGATCCAAGAAGCGATGAGTCGGTTGAAGGAGTTTATGAAAGAACATGCTGGAGAGCATTGAGAGTCGTGGCATCGTCCTCTACCATCGGGATTACCGAGAGGACGATAAGCTGGTTAAAATCTTTACAGAGCAAGCTGGCAAGCTCATGTTTTTCGTGAAACATGCCAATCGTTCTCGGTTGAATTCTATGATCCAACCTTTGACTTTAGCGGATATGTATCTGAAAATCAATGATGACGGACTCAGCTATATCGAAGATATTCATGAGGTTCAAAGTTTCCAAGGGATTAACCAAGATCTTTTTCGTCTTTCCTACGGAACCTATATACTGGCCTTGGCAGATGCTAGTATACAGGATCGTCAACCTGATCCAGCTTTATTTGCTTTTTTAGAGCAGACCTTGCAATTGATGGATCGGGGCTTGGATTATGAAATCTTGACCAATATTTTTGAAATGCAGATTTTATCCCGATTTGGTGTTGCCTTAAACGTCCATGAGTGTTGTGTCTGTCATCGAGTGGGGTTGCCTTTTGATTTTTCATTCCGCTTGGGTGGTGTCCTTTGCCCAGATCATTATGATCGTGACGAGAGACGAGCCCACTGGGATCCAAACGCCCTCTATTTGTTGGATCGTTTTCAAGTTGTGAAATTTAGTGAGTTAGAGACGATTTCCATCCATGATGAGATGAAGAAAGAGTTGAGAAAGTGCTTAGACCAACTCTATGATGAATATGTAGGCATTCATCTAAAAGCTAAGAAATTTATTGATTCCCTGGGAAGCTGGGGAGAGATCTTAAAAGATCAGTCTGGAGGTAAGAAATGAAAAAAATTGCAGTTGATGCAATGGGTGGAGATCATGCTCCACAGGCCCTGGTAGAAGGGGTCAATCAAGCCATACAAGAATTTAAGGATATTGAAGTCATTTTGTATGGGGATGAGGCTAAAATTAAGCAATACCTGACGGCAACTGAACGGGTATCTATCGTCCATACGGATGAGAAAATCAACTCAGATGATGAGCCAACTCGTGCGATTCGTCGGAAAAAGCAAGCCAGTATGGTCTTAGCAGCGCATGCAGTTAAGAATGGGGAAGCGGATGCGATGCTTTCAGCAGGAAATACAGGAGCTCTTCTTGCCTCTGGTTACTTCATCGTCGGTCGGATCAAGGTCATCGATCGTCCAGGTTTGATGTCGACTCTTCCTACCCTTGATGGGAAGGGCTATGATATGTTGGATTTGGGGGCAAATGCCGAAAATACGCCAACACACTTGCACCAATATGCGATTATGGGAGCCTATTATGCAGAGAATGTCCGTGGCATTAAGCGGCCTCGTATCGGTCTCTTAAATAACGGAACAGAGGAAAGCAAGGGTGATCCCCTACGCAAGGAGACCTATCAATTATTAGCAGCAGATCCTTCTCTTAATTTTGTAGGAAATGTGGAAGCGCGTGACTTGATGGATGGAGTTGCTGACGTCATTGTCACAGATGGATTTACAGGAAATGCTGTCCTTAAGACTATGGAAGGAACTGCTCTGGGCCTCTTTAAACAGTTGAAAACGGTCCTTAGTGGTGGTGGCTTGAAAGCTAAGATTGGGGCCTTTCTCTTGAAGAATGATCTACGAGGTTTGAAAAAGACCTTGGATTATTCAGATGTTGGAGGTGCAGTCTTGTTTGGTTTGCAAGCCCCTGTCGTGAAAACCCATGGTTCTAGTGATGCCAAGGCAGTCTATAGCACGATTCGCCAGATCCGGACCATGTTAGAAACAGATGTTATCCGTAAATCTGTGGTTGAATTATCAGAATTGGAGGAAGAGAAATGAGTCGTCATCAAGAAATTTTTAAACTAGTTGAAGGGTTGATTCAAGATCATAAAGGATCTGACTATGAGGTTACTTTGGATTTGGATTTACGAAAGGACTTGGAAGTAGATTCCGTTGATCTAATGGAATACATTATTTATTTGGAAGAAGCCTACCAAATTGACATCCCAGACAAAGATATTGATGCCATGGCAACCGTTGGAGATATGGTAGACTACGTTTTGAAGAAAACAAGCAAATAAAGTTCGGTTTTTACGAACGAATAAGCATCTAAAAATAAGAGGTTGAATCTTTTTGATTCAATCTCTTATTATTTTTGTATTACAAGCTAACAAGATACGGATTTAACTTGAAAAAACAACCTCTCTGTGATACACTGAAAGGGATAAAAGATGAAAGGCGAACAAGAAGATGTCCGATCAATTAATTTATACGGGGAAAGCAAAAGATATTTATAGTACAGAAGACGAACATGTGATTAAGTCCGTTTATAAGGACCAGGCTACCATGCTGAATGGAGCTCGCAAAGAGACCATTGAGGGGAAAGGTGTGCTGAATAATCAGATTTCGTCTCTTATTTTTGAAAAATTGAATGCTGCGGGTGTAGCGACGCACTTTATTGAACGTATTTCTGATACCGAACAATTGAACAAGAAAGTGACCATCATTCCTTTGGAGGTTGTTCTTCGCAATGTGACTGCGGGTTCTTTCTCTAAACGTTTTGGCGTGGAAGAAGGTTTGGACTTGAAAACTCCAATCGTTGAATTTTACTACAAGAACGATGAGTTGGACGATCCATTCATCAATGATGAGCATGTGAAGTTTTTGGAAATTGCCAATGACGAACAAATTGCCTATATCAAGGAAGAAACACGTCGTATCAATGAATTGTTGAAAGATTGGTTTGCACAAATTGGTCTTCGCTTGATTGACTTCAAATTGGAATTTGGTTTTGATAAGGATGGCAAGATTATCTTGGCAGATGAATTCTCACCAGATAACTGCCGCCTTTGGGATGCTGAAGGGCATCATATGGACAAGGATGTTTTCCGTAGAGATTTGGGCAGTTTAACGGATGTATATCAGGTTGTGTTGGAGAAATTACAGGGCTTGAAGTAATCTTTATGAAACGGAAAACCTTCGTCTTTCAAGTAAAAGGACTCAGGCTGAAAAGGTCTACTAGACCTTTTCACTCCGTCGTGATCTTGGTAGCTTGACAGATGTTTATGAAGTTGTATTGGAAAAATTACAGGGCTTGAAGTAATCTTTTTGAAAGGGAAAACCTTCGTCTTTAATAACTTTTTTGAATAGAAATAAAGGAACTAAAATGGATAAACGTATTTTCGTTGAGAAAAAAGCTGATTTTCGTGTAAAATCAGACTCTTTAGTAAAAGAATTACAGCATAATCTTCAGTTGAAAACGTTGAAGGATCTTCGGATTGTTCAGGTTTATGATGTCTTTGGTTTGGCAGAGGACTTGTTTGCGCGTGCGGAAAAACACATCTTCTCTGAGCAAGTGACTGATACTGTTTTGGACGAGGCTGCGGTTCAGGCTGATCTTGAGAACTATGCTTTCTTTGCTATCGAAAGTTTGCCTGGTCAATTTGACCAACGGGCAGCATCTTCGCAAGAAGCTTTGCTTTTGCTTGGTAGTTCAAATGATGTAACAGTGAATACAGCACAATTGTACTTGGTTAACAAGGATATTGATGCGAATGAATTGGAAGCTGTCAAAAACTACCTTTTGAATCCAGTGGATTCTCGTTTCAAAGATATCACTGTTGGTATTGCGAAACAGGATTTCTCTGAGTCTGACAAGACCATTCCAAGCTTGGATTTCTTTGAAACTTATACGGCAGAAGATTTTGCACAGTATAAGGCTGAGCAAGGATTGGCCATGGAAGTGGATGACCTTCTCTTCATTCAAGATTACTTCAAGTCTATTGGACGTGTGCCAACTGAGACGGAGTTGAAGGTGTTGGATACCTACTGGTCTGACCACTGCCGTCACACAACTTTCGAAACTGAGTTGAAAAACATCGACTTCTCAGCTTCTAAATTTGAAAAACAATTGCAGGCGACTTATGACAAGTACATTGCCATGCGTGATGAGTTGGGACGTACAGAAAAACCTCAAACCTTGATGGATATGGCCACTATTTTTGGTCGTTATGAGCGTGCTAATGGTCGTTTGGATGACATGGAAGTGTCTGATGAAATCAATGCCTGCTCTGTTGAAATTGAAGTGGATGTCAATGGTGTGAAAGAACCATGGCTTCTTATGTTCAAGAATGAAACCCACAACCACCCAACTGAAATCGAACCATTTGGTGGTGCGGCTACTTGTATTGGTGGTGCCATTCGTGACCCATTGTCAGGTCGTTCATACGTTTACCAAGCCATGCGTATCTCAGGTGCTGGTGATATTACAGCTCCAATTTCAGCAACTCGTGCTGGTAAATTGCCACAACAAGTGATCTCTAAAACAGCGGCTCACGGTTATTCTTCATACGGTAACCAGATTGGTCTTGCAACAACTTATGTTCGTGAATACTTCCACCCAGGTTTCGTTGCTAAGCGTATGGAGCTAGGTGCAGTTGTCGGTGCGGCTCCTAAAGAAAATGTTGTCCGTGAAAAACCTGAAGCAGGTGATGTGATTATCTTGCTCGGTGGGAAGACTGGACGTGACGGTGTCGGTGGTGCGACAGGTTCTTCTAAAGTTCAAACGGTTGAATCTGTTGAAACAGCTGGTGCTGAGGTTCAAAAAGGGAATGCCATCGAAGAACGGAAGATTCAACGTCTTTTCCGTAATGGGGATGTGACCCGTCTGATCAAGAAATCAAATGACTTTGGTGCTGGTGGTGTCTGTGTGGCTATCGGTGAATTGGCAGATGGTCTTGAAATTGATCTAGACAAAGTGCCATTGAAATACCAAGGCTTGAACGGTACCGAAATTGCCATCTCTGAATCTCAAGAACGGATGGCTGTGGTGGTTCGTCCAGAAGATGTAGATGCCTTCGTTGCAGCATGTAATAAAGAAAATATTGATGCTGTTGTCGTTGCGACAGTGACGGAGAAACCAAATCTTGTCATGCACTGGAATGGTGAAACAATCGTGGATTTGGAACGTCGTTTCCTTGATACAAACGGTGTACGTGTGGTTGTAGATGCTAAGGTGGTTGACAAGGATGTTAAGCTTCCAGAAGAACGTCAAACATCTGCTGCAACCCTTGAAGCTGATACTCTTGAAGTCCTGGCTGACCTTAACCATGCCAGTCAAAAAGGGTTACAAACCATCTTTGATAGCTCAGTTGGTCGTTCAACAGTTAATCACCCACTTGGTGGTCGCTACCAAATCACACCAACGGAAGCTTCTGTACAGAAATTGCCAGTTCAACATGGTGTGACTACAACTGCTTCTGTCATGGCGCAAGGGTTTAACCCTTATATCGCCGAATGGTCTCCATATCATGGTGCTGCTTATGCAGTCATCGAAGCAACTGCTCGTTTGGTTGCTGCTGGTGCCAACTGGTCTAAGGCTCGCTTCTCTTATCAAGAGTACTTCGAGCGTATGGATAAACAAGCAGAGCGTTTTGGTCAACCAGTAGCTGCTCTTCTTGGATCCATCGAGGCTCAGATTCAACTTGGTTTGCCATCTATCGGTGGGAAAGACTCGATGTCTGGTACCTTTGAAGAATTAACCGTACCACCAACCTTGGTTGCTTTTGGGGTCACAACTGCAGATAGCCGTAAGGTTCTTTCTCCAGAATTCAAAGCTGCTGGTGAAAATATTTACTACATTCCTGGTCAAGCTTTGGCACAAGAAATTGACTTCGAACTTATCAAATCTAACTTTGCTCAATTTGAAGCCATCCAAGCTGACCACAAAGTGACAGCCGCATCAGCTGTTAAATATGGTGGTGTGGTTGAAGCTCTTGCCCTTGCAACATTTGGTAACCATATCGGAGCAAACGTCGAATTAGCTGACCTTGACACTAGCTTGACAGCCCAATTGGGTGGATTCGTCTTCACATCGACTGAAGAAATTGCAGGTGTTGCTAAGATCGGACAAACAGTAGCTGACTTTACACTTACTGTCAACGGTGTAACGCTGGATGGACACAAACTTGACAGTGCTTTCCAAGGTAAATTGGAAGAAGTTTACCCAACGGAATTTGCACAAGCAACTGAGTTGGAAGAAGTACCTGCTGTAGCATCTGATGCTGTGATCAAAGCTAAAGAAATAGTTGAAAAGCCAGTGGTTTACATCCCAGTATTCCCAGGTACCAACTCTGAATACGACTCCGCTAAGGCCTTTGAAAAAGAAGGTGCCAAAGTCAACTTAGTACCATTTGTCACACTCAACGAAGAAGCGATTGTCAAGTCTGTTGACACCATGGTTGACAACATTGAAAAAGCCAACATTATCTTCTTTGCAGGTGGCTTCTCAGCAGCAGATGAACCAGATGGATCAGCTAAATTTATCGTTAACATCTTGCTCAATGAAAAAGTTCGTTCGGCTATTGATAGCTTCATCGAACGCGGAGGCTTGATCATCGGTATCTGTAATGGATTCCAAGCTCTTGTCAAATCAGGTCTTCTTCCATACGGTAACTTTGAAGATGCAAGCAGTACCAGTCCAACCCTCTTCTACAATGATGCCAACCAACACGTGGCTAAGATGGTGGAAACTCGGATTGCCAATACCAACTCACCATGGCTTGCGGGAGTAGAAATTGGAGACATCCATGCCATCCCAGTATCACACGGTGAAGGGAAGTTTGTCGTGACAGCTGAGGAATTCGCAGAGCTTCGTGACAATGGTCAAATCTTTAGCCAATACGTTGACTTCGAGGGCCAACCAAGCATGGATTCAAAATACAATCCAAATGGTTCTGTCCATGCGATCGAAGGGATTACCAGCAAGAACGGTCAAATCATCGGGAAGATGGGTCACTCAGAACGTTTCGAAGCTGGTCTCTTCCAAAATATTCCAGGAAATAAAGATCAACATCTCTTTGCATCAGCAGTTCAATATTTTACTGGAAAATAAAAGGTATACAACATGACATACGAAGTAAAATCTCTTAATGAAGAGTGTGGAGTCTTTGGGATTTGGGGACATCCAGACGCAGCAAAACTCACCTATTTTGGTCTTCACAGTCTCCAACACCGGGGACAAGAGGGAGCAGGCATCTTGGCCAATGATCAAGGAACCTTGAGACGTCATCGGGATACAGGTCTGCTTTCAGAAGTCTTTCGGAATCCTTTAAATCTAGAAAAATTGACAGGATCTTCTGCTATTGGACATGTTCGCTATGCGACAGCGGGGGAAGCGTCTGTGGATAACATCCAACCCTTCCTCTTCCGCTTTCACGATACGCAGTTTGGTCTGGCCCATAATGGGAATTTGACCAATGCCCAATCGCTCAAATCGGAATTAGAAAAAAATGGGGCTATCTTCAGCTCGACCTCTGACTCAGAAATTCTAGCACACTTGATTCGTCGGAGCCACAACCCTTCCTTTATGGGGAAAATCAAGGAAGCACTCAATACGGTCAAAGGTGGGTTTGCTTATCTGATGCTGTTTGAAGATAAGCTGATCGCGGCGTTGGACCCAAATGGCTTCCGTCCTCTTTCCATCGGGAAAATGGCCAATGGTGCCTTGGTTGTTTCTTCTGAAACCTGTGCCTTTGAGGTGATTGGGGCAGAATGGATCCGAGATGTGCATCCTGGTGAACTCGTGATCTTTGATGAAAATGGCATTACCTATGATCGCTATACGGATGATACTCAACTAGCAATTTGTTCTATGGAGTATATCTATTTTGCTCGTCCTGATTCCAATATCCAAGGGGTCAACGTCCATACAGCTCGCAAGCGGATGGGCGCTCAGTTAGCACGAGAATTTAAGAACCAAGCAGATATTGTGGTGGGGGTGCCCAACTCTTCTCTCAGTGCGGCCATGGGCTTTGCGGAAGAATCCGGTCTGCCAAATGAAATGGGCTTGATCAAGAATCAGTATGTTCAACGGACCTTTATCCAACCGACTCAGGAATTGCGGGAGCAAGGGGTTCGGATGAAGCTTTCTGCTGTATCCGGTGTCGTGAAAGGCAAACGGGTTGTCATGATTGATGATTCTATCGTACGTGGGACAACATCACGTCGGATTGTGAAGTTATTGAAAGAAGCAGGAGCTACCGAAGTCCATGTGGCAATTGCCAGTCCAGCTCTGGCTTATCCATGTTTCTATGGAATTGATATCCAGAGCCGCGAAGAGCTAATCGCAGCTAACCATACAGTAGAGGAAACTTGTGAGATTATCGGTGCGGACAGCCTGACCTACTTGTCCATTGATGGTTTGATTGATTCTATTGGCATTGATACCGATGCACCAAACGGTGGTCTTTGTGTAGCTTACTTCGATGGGAAATACCCAACGCCTTTGTATGACTACGAAGAACGCTATTTGGAAAGCTTGAATGAGCAGACATCCTTTTATTAGGATTGTTTACAAGTGAATCTAATCAATCATCAGTAGGATCTAGGAATAGAAAAAGGAAAAAACAAATGACAAATAAAAATGCTTACGCGCAGTCTGGCGTAGATGTTGAAGCGGGTTATGAAGTTGTTGAACGAATTAAAAAACACGTGGCGCGTACGGAACGTGCAGGTGTTATAGGAGCTCTTGGTGGTTTCGGTGGTATGTTTGACCTTTCAAAAGCAGGTGTCAAAGAGCCAGTTTTGATTTCAGGGACGGATGGTGTCGGAACTAAGCTCATGTTAGCTATCAAGTATGACAAACACGATACCATTGGTCAAGACTGTGTGGCCATGTGTGTCAACGATATCATCGCTGCAGGTGCAGAGCCCCTCTACTTCTTGGACTATGTCGCAACTGGTAAAAATGAACCAGCTAAACTAGAACAAGTCGTTGCTGGTGTGGCTGAAGGTTGTGTACAAGCAGGTGCAGCCCTCATCGGTGGGGAAACTGCTGAAATGCCTGGTATGTATGGCGAAGACGACTATGACTTGGCTGGGTTTGCTGTTGGTGTTGCTGAAAAATCTCAAATCATTGACGGTTCAAAGGTAGCTGAAGGCGATGTGATTCTTGGACTTGCTTCAAGCGGTATCCACTCAAATGGTTACTCACTTGTTCGTCGTGTTTTTGCAGATTACACAGGTGAAGAAGTTCTCCCAGAATTGGAAGGCAAGAAACTTAAAGACGTTCTTCTGGAACCAACTCGTATCTACGTCAAGGCTGTTTTGCCACTCATCAAAGAAGAATTGGTCAACGGGATTGCCCACATCACAGGTGGTGGTTTCATCGAAAATGTACCACGTATGTTCTCAGATGACTTGGCTGCTGAAATTGACGAAAGCAAAGTGCCAGTTCTTCCGATTTTCAAAGCCCTTGAAAAATATGGCCAAATCAAACACGAAGAAATGTTTGAAATCTTCAACATGGGAATTGGTCTCATGCTTGCGGTCAAACCAGAAAATGTGGAACGTGTCAAAGAACTTCTTGATGAACCTGTTTATGAAATCGGTCGAATTGTGAAGAAAGATGGCGCAAGTGTGGTGATTAAATAATGGCTAAAAGGATTGCTGTTTTTGCTTCCGGGAATGGTTCAAACTTTCAGGTGATTGCGGAACAATTTCCAGTAGAATTTGTCTTTTCAGATCACCGGGATGCCTATGTCATAGAACGTGCCGAAAAGCTAGGGGTATTATCCTACGCTTTTGAACTCAAAGAGTTTGAGAACAAGGCAGACTATGAAGGAGCCATTGTCGAACTTTTGGATGAACATCAGATTGACTTGGTTTGTCTGGCAGGCTATATGAAAATCGTCGGTCCAACCTTGCTAGCAGCTTATGAAGGCCGTATCATTAATATTCACCCGGCTTATCTTCCTGAATTTCCAGGTGCTCATGGTATTGAGGATGCTTGGAATGCAGGCGTTGCTGAGAGCGGCGTGACTATTCACTGGGTGGATTCTGGTGTGGACACTGGTAAGGTTATCAAACAAGTCCGTGTGCCACGCCTAGCAGGGGATACCCTTGATACTTTCGAAACTCGCATCCACGAAACAGAGTATAAGCTCTATCCAGAAGTGTTGGAACATTTGGGAGTTGCACGAAAATAAGGAAGCCCTAGAGCTGAAAAAACATTTTTGACTCTAGCAGATGAAGAACTTTTTTAAAAAAGGAAAAGAAAGAAAATGACTAAACGCGCACTAATTAGTGTTTCAGATAAAGCGGGTATCGTTGAATTTGCCCAAGAACTCAAAAAACTCGGTTGGGATATCATCTCAACAGGTGGTACTAAAGTTGCCCTTGACAATGCTGGGGTGGACACCATTGCAATCGATGATGTGACGGGTTTCCCAGAAATGATGGACGGTCGTGTGAAGACCCTCCACCCAAATATCCACGGTGGTCTCCTCGCTCGTCGTGACCTTGATAGTCACTTAGAGGCTGCTAAGGATAATCAGATTGAGCTCATCGACCTTGTTGTGGTCAACCTTTACCCATTTAAGGAAACCATCCTTAAACCAGATGTGACTTACGCTGACGCGGTGGAGAACATCGATATCGGTGGCCCATCTATGCTTCGTTCAGCAGCGAAAAACCACGCTAGCGTAACAGTTGTGGTAGATCCTGCTGACTATGCTGTGGTGCTTGACGAATTGGCAGCCAACGGCGAAACCACATACGAAACTCGCCAACGGTTGGCAGCGAAAGTATTCCGCCACACAGCAGCCTATGATGCCTTGATCGCACAATACTTCACAGCTCAAGTGGGTGAAAGTAAACCTGAAAAACTTACTTTGACTTATGATCTCAAGCAAGCCATGCGTTACGGGGAAAACCCTCAACAAGACGCAGACTTCTACCAAAAAGCTTTGCCAACGGATTACTCTATTGCATCCGCTAAACAATTGAACGGGAAAGAATTGTCCTTCAACAATATCCGTGACGCGGATGCTGCGATTCGGATCATCCGTGATTTCAAAGACCGTCCAACCGTTGTGGCTCTCAAACACATGAACCCATGTGGAATCGGTCAAGCTGACGATATCGAAACTGCTTGGGACTATGCTTATGAATCTGACCCAGTATCTATCTTCGGTGGTATCGTAGTCCTCAACCGTGAAGTAGATGCTGCGACGGCTCATAAAATGCACGGTGTCTTCCTTGAAATCATCATTGCACCAAGCTATACTGATGAAGCGCTTGAAATCTTGACAACTAAGAAGAAAAACTTGCGTATCCTTGAGTTGCCGTTTGATGCTCAAGATGCTAGCGAAGTGGAAGCAGAATACACTGGTGTTGTTGGTGGTCTCCTCGTTCAAAACCAAGACGTGGTGAAAGAAAGTCCAGCTGACTGGCAAGTGGTTACGAAACGTCAACCAACTGAGACAGAAGCTACAGCTCTTGAGTTTGCTTGGAAAGCTATCAAGTATGTCAAATCAAATGGGATCATCGTGACCAATGACCACATGACACTTGGCGTTGGCCCAGGTCAAACCAATCGTGTGGCATCTGTCCGCATCGCTATTGACCAAGCTAAAGACCGCCTTGACTGTGCTGTCCTTGCTTCAGATGCCTTCTTCCCATTTGCAGATAACGTGGAAGAAATCGCCAAAGCAGGTATCAAAGCGATCATCCAACCAGGTGGTTCCGTCCGTGACCAAGAGTCGATCGAGGCTGCTGACAAATATGGCTTAACCATGATCTTTACAGGTGTTCGTCACTTCAGACATTAACCTAAAAAGGCACTCATCGATGGATGAGCGCCTTTTTTGTTGGTTAGGAATTCCTTAATTTGGATAGATATAGCTGACCGTTCCCCAGACAATATTCGTGGGGTCAAACCAGCCACGGAAATTGTTGATGGTCCGATTTCCATTGTAATTAGCTTCCTTCACTTGGATCTTTTGATCATGCTCGACCTCCGTCACGACTGCAACGTGGCCATAGCCTCCATTATCCCAACAGGCGATAGCTCCGACCTCTGGGGTATTTCCTGTCCGGAAGCCCGCAGCGCGTGCACTAGTAGCCCACATGCCACCATTTCCCCACCAGTTTTGTGACCAAGGAGCCAGCTCTTTGGCTGCCCAGGTACATTCGCCGACGGGATAGTAATTATCCGATTGGGTGAGCATTGGAGCAGGTTTAGCCCGCTCGACCTGAAATTCAGTGGCAAGTAAACCTTTTAAGTGCCCCTTGTCTTTTTGGTAGACGTGGAGATGAAAGGTTCCTTTCCCTGTATGTTTCTCGGCATTGAAGGATAATTGGTAGCGACCAGGTGCCGTTCTTTTTGCGGGATACCAGATCAGGTCGTCTTGGCCATCTTGTTCAGACCAGATGGGAAAGAAGACCTTCTCCACATCCTCAAAAAGCTGGAGTTGGATCTCAAATAGCTGTGCAGTGCTAGGTCGGACTGTAATCTTGGGTTGGGAAGAAGCCAGATCTTTTTCTTCAATGATTGTCTGTAGAGGAAACAGTCCTTCAATATTTCCGTTAGAATGAATCCCGTAGACATGGATGTGATAAAGTCCTGCTTGATCCAAATGATTGGTCAGAGGCACTCGCAAATCAAATCCATTTTCACCTCGTTGAACAGGATACCAAATGAGGTCGTCCTGTCCATTTTGCTCGGACCAAATGGGGACGCTAACGCTTTGGAAGCGGTCTGGAACGGTCCCGAGGTGGACAACTAATTGTCCTTTTTCCTTGTAGATATAATTGACGTTTTGCTCTGCTCTTGCAACTTGTGAAGCTCCTGTCCAGAAAAGACAAGCTGCTAAGAGTAGTTTCTTCATTCTCTGCATAAAACTCCTTTTTTAAAAAATATTAGAGGTCTCAATTATAATATTCGTAAAAAGGAGCAGAAATTTAAAAAATAATGAAAAAAGTTTGTTTTCTAATGAAAATCATCGGATATTCCTTGAAATATTAGAATAAAACGAACGATTATGATATAATTTAATAAAATAATTCGCAAAAGAGGTTCGAGATGAAACTTTTGGTTGTTGGATCTGGTGGTCGTGAGCATGCGATTGCCAAGAAATTGTTGGAGTCTACAAACGTTGAGCAGGTTTTTGTGGCTCCTGGTAATGACGGGATGCGATTAGACGGTCTGGATTTGATCAATATCGGAATTTCCGAACATTCTAAGCTGATTGACTTCGCAAAAGTCAACGATATTGCTTGGACCTTTATTGGTCCAGATGATGCCCTTGCAGCTGGTATCGTGGATGATTTCAATGCGGCAGGACTCAAAGCCTTTGGTCCGACCAAGGCTGCGGCTGAGCTAGAGTGGTCTAAGGATTTTGCTAAGGAAATCATGGTCAAGTACGACGTTCCGACAGCAGCCTATGGGACCTTTTCAGATTTCGAGGAAGCCAAGGCTTACATCGAAGAAAAAGGCGCTCCAATCGTCGTCAAGGCAGATGGGCTTGCTCTTGGGAAAGGTGTTGTCGTTGCGGAGACAGTTGAGCAAGCAGTTGAAGCCGCTCACGAGATGCTGTTGGACAATAAATTCGGTGATTCAGGTGCGCGTGTGGTCATCGAGGAATTCCTTGACGGGGAAGAATTCTCTCTCTTTGCCTTTGTCAATGGGGACAAGTTCTACATCATGCCAACGGCTCAGGACCACAAACGTGCCTATGATGGCGACAAGGGCCCTAACACTGGTGGGATGGGTGCCTATGCGCCAGTTCCTCACTTGCCACAGAGCGTGGTTGACACAGCGGTTGACACCATTGTCAAGCCAGTTCTTGAAGGCATGATCAAAGAAGGTCGTCCTTACACTGGAGTCCTTTATGCGGGACTTATCTTGACAGCTGACGGACCTAAAGTCATCGAGTTTAACTCACGCTTCGGCGATCCTGAAACGCAAATCATCTTGCCTCGTTTGACATCTGACTTTGCACAAAATATCACTGACATTTTGGATGGCAAAGAGCCAACTATCACTTGGACGGACAAGGGTGTGACACTAGGCGTGGTTGTAGCCTCAAACGGATACCCACTCGCTTATGAGAAAGGTGTCAAGCTTCCAGCCAAGACAGAGGGTGACATCATCACTTACTATGCTGGTGCTAAATTCGCTGAAAATGGCCAAGATCTCCTCTCAAACGGAGGACGTGTTTACATGCTAGTCACAACAGCAGACACCGTCAAAGAAGGTCAAAATATCATCTACAACGAACTCGACAAACAAAACACAGAAGGCTTGTTCTACCGAAACGACATCGGTAGTAAGGCAAATAAATAATTAGCGACCGTAGGTCGTAAAAGGCGAGCGAAAGCGAGCTAAGGTGATTGTCAAAAAAGGAAGAAAAAGGATAAAAAATGAAACCAGTAATTTCCATCATCATGGGCTCAAAATCCGACTGGGCAACCATGCAAAAAGCTGCTGAAGTCCTTGACAACTTCGGCATCGCTTACGAAAAGAAAGTTGTTTCCGCACACCGTACACCGGACCTCATGTTCAAACATGCTGAAGAAGCACGTAGCCGTGGCATCAAGGTCATCATCGCGGGTGCTGGTGGCGCTGCTCACTTACCAGGGATGGTTGCTGCTAAAACAACCCTTCCAGTTATCGGGGTACCTGTCAAGTCTCGTGCCCTTAGCGGCGTGGATTCTCTTTATTCTATCGTTCAAATGCCAGGTGGAGTGCCAGTCGCAACCATGGCAATCGGTGAAGCCGGTGCGACTAACGCTGCCCTCTTTGCCCTTCGTCTCCTTTCAGTAGAGGATCAGGCTATTGCGACAGCTTTGGCGGATTTTGCTGAAGAACAAGGAAAAATTGCAGAGGAGTCTACAAATGAGCTCAACTAAAACCATTGGTATCATCGGTGGTGGTCAACTCGGTCAGATGATGGCGATCTCAGCTATCTACATGGGACACAAGGTTATCGCGTTGGACCCAGCAGCTGATTGCCCAGCCTCTCGCGTGGCAGAAATCATCGTAGCCCCATACGACGACGTGGATGCTCTTCGTCAGTTGGCAGAGCGTTGTGATATTCTCACTTATGAATTTGAAAATGTGGATGCTGACGGTTTGGACGCCGTTATCAAGGATGGTCAGCTTCCACAAGGGACAGACCTACTCCGCATCTCCCAAAACCGTATTTTTGAGAAGGACTTTCTTTCTAACAAGGCCCAAGTCACTGTAGCACCTTACAAGGTCGTGATCTCAAGCCAAGACTTGGCAGATATCGACCTGTCTAAAAACTATGTCCTCAAGACGGCGACCGGTGGCTACGATGGCCATGGTCAGAAGGTCATTCGTTCAGAAGCAGATTTGGAAGAGGCCTATGCTTTAGCTGATTCAGCAGATTGCGTTTTAGAAGAGTTCGTCAACTTTGACCTTGAAATTTCGGTCATCGTGTCAGGTAACGGCAAGGACGTGACAGTCTTTCCCGTTCAGGAAAATATCCACCGCAACAACATTCTTTCAAAAACCATTGTGCCCGCTCGCATTTCTGAAAGTCTAGCTGAAAAAGCCAAGGCCATGGCAGTGCGAATTGCAGAACAACTCAACCTTTCTGGAACTCTTTGCGTGGAAATGTTTGCGACAGCTGATGACATTATCGTCAACGAAATCGCGCCTCGCCCACATAATTCAGGTCACTACTCAATTGAAGCCTGTGACTTTTCACAGTTTGACACGCATATTTTGGGCGTTCTCGGAGCACCACTTCCTGCTATTCACCTCCATGCACCAGCTGTTATGCTCAATGTTCTCGGCCAACACGTCGAGGCTGCTGAAACATATGTGACAGAAAATCCAAGCGCTCACCTCCACTTATATGGTAAACTAGAAGCAAAGCACAACCGCAAAATGGGACATGTGACTTTGTTTAGTGATGAACCAGATAATGTGGTTGAGTTTGGGAGAGGGATTGATTTTTAAAATGACAGAAGAATTTGATGATGTATTCGAAGATGATATTACTACTCTAACATTTACTTATGCGGACGATGTAGAGATTCCAGAAATTCCTGATGCAGAAGGGATTCATGTTGTAGAGATAACAAATAATCAATTAGTTATAAAGCATATCCGCGATGATGATGAGGTCTATGATTATATAAAGAGTTTTGGATTAACAAGTCGCCCTATAAAACTTTCGATTGAATTTTGTGTTTACGAAGATTCTGAGGAAGAATAGTATTTAAATTGAATGGGGAGAATATAGGATTCAACTCATCGTCAACTCATTTGTTAAACAAGAGAAGCCAGATAACTACTGAAGGAAAGGAATTGATTTTTTAAGTGAAAATAGCGATTCTAGGACTTGGAGTCATCGGGACTACTTATGCCTACGCCTTTCAAAAAGCAGGCCATCAAGTGGAACACGTATTGAGAAATAGTAAGAAAAGCACAGCTCCGAAGGAGTTGTCGGTTGATCTACTAGATGGTCGCTATCAATCCAAGGGTGAAAACAAACACGACACCTATGAGGTTCATGTGGCGGAAGCTGATTCGGAATATGATTTTATTTTTCTGAGTGTGCGTCATGGGTTTGTCAAAGAAGCTGTGGAGACCTTGCGAAAAAATAATATCAAAGGTACCCTTGTTTTCTTCTGTAATTTCTGGGATACTCGAAAAGAGGTCCAAGAGTGGGCAGGGGATTACGACTATATTCTGGCCTTTCCGACAGCGGGCGGTCACATGCAGGAGGACCATTTGGATGGTGTCTTGTTCGACCATTTAATGCTAGAAGGTGAGCAAAAAGCACACATTTCTAACTATGGTGATCTGACGACTTTACTGACTTCTGCAGATTTGAAGTGGGAAGTGCCTCATGATATGGTCGAGTGGATTTGGATTCACATGGCAATTAATGCAGGTGTCACTTCGACAGCTGCGCGTTCGGGAAATCTGGAAAACCCAGAAGAACTGGCTTTGAACTTGATGAATAGTTCATCGGAATTGTCATTGGCCATCAAGGCCATTCGAGAAGCCTTGAAAGTTGTAGAAGCGCGTGGTGTGAATTTGAAGCTTTACAAAGCTGAACTCTTACCTTACAAAATTCCCGCTTGGATAGCCGGAAAAGCCATGAAAGTCATGTTTGCGAAAAATGAGCTAACCCGAAAAATCATGACCTTGCACAATGACAAACAGGATATCTTCTATTGTTGTCAAAGTGTTTATCAAACTGGTCAGGAATTAGGTGTCAAGATGCCTATTCTGGAAGCAAATATGAAGGGCATTTCGATTTAGGAGGTTTTATGATTCAACTCATTGTCAACGCCTTTGTTGAAAAAGAGAAGACAGGGGCAGTCGTCGAAGTCTTGTATGCTAGTAGCGATCACGAAAAAGTGAAAGCTAAGTATGAAGAGCTAATTGCACAATATCCTGAAAACTATTTAGCCATCTATGATGTCCCACTGGATACGGATTTGAATACACTAGATCACTATCCATCTGTGTGGATCGGGAAAGAAGAATTTGAATAAAACGACTGTTGGTTGCTAGCTGATGTGAAACATCAAAAGAAAGGAAAAATAAACATGATCGAACGTTACTCTCGCCCTGAAATGGCGAACATTTGGACTGAAGAAAATAAATACCGTGCTTGGCTTGAGGTGGAAATCTTGGCTGATGAGGCATGGGCTGAGTTGGGGGAAATCCCTAAGGAAGATGTGGCTTTGATTCGTGAAAAGGCAGACTTTGACATCGACCGTATTTTGGAAATCGAGCAGGAGACTCGTCACGATGTGGTTGCCTTCACACGTGCGGTTTCTGAGACTCTTGGTGAGGAGCGCAAGTGGGTCCACTATGGCTTGACTTCTACTGACGTGGTGGATACTGCCTACGGTTACCTTTACAAGCAGGCCAACGACATCATTCGTCGTGACCTTGAAAACTTCACCAACATCATCGCTGACAAGGCTAAGGAGCACAAGTTCACCATCATGATGGGTCGTACCCACGGTGTGCACGCTGAGCCGACAACTTTTGGTCTTAAATTGGCGACTTGGTACAGCGAAATGAAACGGAACATCGAACGTTTCGAGCATGCGGCTGCTGGTGTGGAAGCTGGTAAGATTTCTGGTGCGGTTGGTAACTTTGCCAACATCCCACCATTCGTTGAAAAATATGTCTGCGACAAATTGGGTATCCGTGCTCAAGAAATCTCTACACAGGTCCTTCCTCGTGACCTTCATGCTGAGTACTTTGCAGTTCTTGCCAGCATCGCGACATCTATTGAACGCATGGCAACGGAGATTCGTGGTCTTCAAAAATCAGAACAACGGGAAGTGGAAGAGTTCTTTGCTAAAGGTCAAAAAGGGTCTTCAGCAATGCCTCACAAACGCAACCCTATCGGTTCTGAAAATATGACTGGTCTTGCGCGTGTTATCCGTGGCCACATGGTAACAGCTTATGAGAATGTCGCTCTCTGGCACGAGCGTGATATCTCTCACTCGTCAGCTGAGCGTATCATTGCACCAGATACGACCATCTTGATTGACTACATGCTCAACCGTTTTGGTAATATCGTCAAGAACTTGACTGTCTTCCCAGAAAACATGATCCGTAACATGAATTCAACCTTTGGTCTTATCTTCAGTCAACGTGCCATGTTGACCTTGATTGAAAAAGGCATGACCCGTGAGCAAGCTTACGACCTCGTTCAACCGAAGACAGCTCAATCATGGGATAACCAAGTCGACTTCAAACCGCTTCTTGAAGCAGATCCAGAGGTAACTTCACGTCTCACTCAAGAAGAAATCGACGAAATCTTTAACCCAACTTACTACACCAAACGTGTGGATGAAATCTTCGAACGCATCGGTTTGGGTGACTAAGCCCCTCATAGACTTGATCAAAAAAGACAAATATCTGAAGATATTTGTCTTTTTCTTTACCAATATTAGGTGCTCTAGGCCCTGAATTTATCATAATAAATTTTGACTGATTAAACTATTTATAGGAAGTCTATCACTAATTATAGATTATTCGTTTTACATGTTTTAGGAACTATTATTTCATGCTATAATTTGTATCATAAAAGTCTGAGGCCAAACCCCAGACTTTGAATGATCAATGATCACGATCACAAGAGATAAATTTGATTTTATAGTAGTCGCCGCGTTTATAGGTTTCGCTATATTCGAGAATTTGACCGGTCGCTTCCAATTTTGTCGTCTTCACTTGACGGACCGTTGGGAAGTTTTCATCGATATTCAACACAGAAGCGATTTTGCTTGGTGTTGGAAATACAATATCATTGATTTCTTCAAAGTGTTCATCATTCATATGGATATGATAATCTTCTTTAAAGCGATCATAAATCGAACTATAGTAATCTAAGCTCGGATAATTTGGATTAATATATTGCTCTGGAACATAAGTCTGGTGGTAGATATAGGTATCTTCACCGATATGACGGGTCCGATCAATCTTATAATAGAATTGAGTTGGAGCAAGTCCTAGTTTATCCAAGATGTTCAGTGCGTTGCCACGCTTGATAGAGAGAACTTTTACGGTCGCTTTTTGGATAGGGAAGGTTTCGACGTCTGAAAACTCAACCAGTTTGTGTTTTCTAGCGCGCGAAACAAAGGTTCCTTTTCCTTGTTGGCGGACAATGTATCCATCGCTAGCCAAATCGTTCAAAGCACGAACAACAGTAATCGAGCTAACATTATAAATCTTAATCAACTCGGCTTCTGTGTAAAATTTATCTCCATTTTCGAATTTGCCTGAGATAATTTGTTGCTTCAAATCATCTTTGATGTGTTGGTATTTTGGGATTGCCATGTGCTTCACCTCTTCTTTCGATATCCCTTGTTAATATTATTTTAACATATTTTTTTAAAAGTTGTTGACATTTTTTTATTAATATATTATATTAATAAATGAAAAGGGTTTCTTAGAAGGAGGTTATCAGTATGGGGGCATTTGAAATCCGAGAAGATTTTTATTTAAATGATCAACCTTTTAAGATTTTATCTGGTGCAATTCATTATTTTCGGATCGATCGTGAGGATTGGTATCATTCCTTATATAACCTAAAAGCTCTAGGTTTTAATACTGTTGAAACCTATGTTCCATGGAATGCTCATGAGCCACAAAGAGGCCACTTTCACTTTGAAGGGAATTTGGACCTGGAGCACTTTATCCAAGTAGCTCAAGAGTTGGATCTGTATGTGATCCTCCGTCCATCACCGTTTATTTGTTCGGAGTGGGAATTTGGGGGCTTGCCAGCCTGGTTAATCGAAGAAGACCTTCGGATTCGTTCATCAGATCCGGCCTTTCTCGAGGAAGTGGCTCGCTATTACGACGAACTACTGCCACGTGTGGCCAAGTACCAATTGGATCGTGGGGGCAATATCCTCATGATGCAGGTGGAAAATGAATACGGCTCTTATGGCGAAGACAAAGCCTATCTTCGGGCGATCAGAGATCTAATGATCGAGCGGGATATTACTTGTCCACTCTTTACTTCTGATGGACCTTGGAGGGCGACTCTTCGAGCAGGGACTTTGATTGAGGATGGACTCTTTGTAACCGGTAATTTTGGTTCGCGAGCAAATTACAATTTCTCTCAGATGAAAGAGTTCTTTGCGGAGCATGACAAAAAGTGGCCACTCATGTGTATGGAATTTTGGGATGGCTGGTTCAATCGTTGGAAAGAACCCATCATCAAGCGAGATCCAGAAGAGTTGGCAGAAGCAGTCCATGAGGTCTTGCAAGAAGGCTCTATCAATCTCTACATGTTTCATGGTGGGACCAACTTCGGATTTATGAACGGCTGCTCAGCACGAGGGACCGTGGATCTACCGCAAGTAACATCATATGACTATGACGCTCTCTTAGATGAGCAGGGCAATCCGACGGAAAAGTATTATGCTATTCAAAAAATGATGGCGACCTACTATCCAGAGTATCCACAGATGGATCCGCTTGTGAAGTCGAGTTTATCTGAACGAACATTGGAGTTGACCAAAAAGACTAGTTTGTTCGGCAATTTAAACGAGATTGCTCAAGTCACAGAAAGTCTTTACCCACAGACCATGGAAGAAATCGACCACCCATTAGGCTATCTGCTCTATGAGACAGAAGTGGAAATGGATGCGGAAGAAGAGCGCTTGCGTATCATTGATGCGCGTGATCGGGTACAGGTGTATGCCAATGATCAGTTGATTGCCACTCAATACCAAGAAGAAATCGGTCAAGATCTTTTTTTAAACGGAAAAAAGAAAACGATTACAAACTTAAAACTCTTGATCGAAAACATGGGAAGAGTCAATTATGGGCACAAACTCTTAGCGGATACCCAACGAAAAGGAATCCGAACTGGGGTTTGTATCGATCTTCATTTCAAGCTTTATTGGAAACAATATGCGCTTGATTTTAGCCAACTGGACCGCTTGGATTTTTCGAAAGAATGGCAAGAAGGTCAACCAGCTTTTTATCAATTTGCTTTTCATCTAGATCAGGTTGAGGATACCTTCCTTGATATGACTGGATTTGGAAAAGGGATCGTTCTTGTAAATGGCCACCATATCGGTCGTTTCTGGGAAGTCGGACCGACCACTTCACTTTACGTGCCTCATGGTTTCCTCAAAGAAGGAGCTAATAGCCTGATCGTCTTTGAGACAGAAGGGCGTTACCAAGAGACACTTGAACTTGTTCAACAACCTACATTCAAAGAAGTAAAGGGGGAAAACTTATGACTATTGTAGGATGCCGTATTGATGGACGTTTGATCCACGGGCAGGTAGCCAATCTTTGGACTACCAAACTAAATGTTTCACGTATCATGGTGATCGATGATGAAGTCGCTCAAAATGATATCGAAAAAAGTGGCTTGAAACTAGCGACACCGCCGGGTGTTAAGCTCAGTATCTTGCCAGTCGCAAAGGCTGCGGAAAATATCTTGGCTGGAAAATATGATAGCCAACGACTCTTTATCGTAGCTCGCAAACCTGATCGTTTCCTTCGTTTGATCGAAGCAGGCGTTCAGCTTGAAACGCTGAATGTCGGCAATATGTCTCAATCCGATGAGACACGCGCGATTACCCGCTCGATCAATGTGGTGGATGCGGATGTGGAAGACTTCAACAAGATCCACGAAAAAGGTGTAAAGATTACGTCTCAAATGGTGCCAAACGACACTGCAGAAGACTTTATGAAGTTATTAAAGTAAAAGAAAATTTTTAGGAGGAAATTGTCATGATACAATGGTGGCAAATTTTACTACTTACTTTGTACTCAGCTTATCAAATCTGTGATGAGTTGACGATTGTTTCATCAGCAGGCTCACCAGTCTTTGCTGGTTTCATTACAGGACTTGTTATGGGGGATTTAGGAACAGGTCTCTTTATCGGAGCGTCTCTCCAATTGACAGTGCTCGGTGTAGGTACTTTCGGTGGAGCTTCTCGTATTGACGCCACTTCTGGTGCCGTTCTTGCAACTGCCTTTTCAGTAGCGCAAGGTATTAAACCAGAAATTGCGATTTCAACTATTGCCGTTCCCGTAGCTGCTCTCTTGACCTATGCAGATATCCTTGGCCGTATGAGTACTACTGCCTTTGCACACCGTATTGATGCGGCGATCGAACGCTTTGATTATAAAGGAATTGAACGCAACTACCTTCTTGGTGCTGTTCCTTGGGCTCTCTCTCGTGCCCTTCCAGTCTTCTTGGCTCTTGCCTTTGGTGGTGCTTTTGTCCAATCTGTTGTTGACTTTGTTGCAAAATATCAATGGTTCGCAAACGGCTTGACTCTTGCAGGACGTATGCTTCCTGGTCTTGGATTTGCGATCTTGCTTCACTACTTGCCTGTGAAACGTCACCTTCACTATCTTGCCCTTGGTTTTGGCTTGACAGCGATGTTGACAGTGCTTTACAGCAATGTTCAAAGTGTTGGTGCTGCAATTTCTGCTATGCTTGGAACAGATGCGTTTGCAAAACTTCCAAAAGAACAAATGGTTGCCTTCACAAACAACTTCAAATCTGTATCTATGATCGGGGTTGCCATCATCGGTATCTTCCTTGCAGTGCAACACTTTAAAAACAGCCAACGTACAGTTGTAGCTGCTCCAGCAAGCAATGTAGAAAGCGGGGAAATTGAAGATGACGAATTCTAATAACTACAAACTCACTAAAGAGGATTTTAAACAAATCAACAAACGTAGCCTCTTCACCTTCCAATTAGGTTGGAACTACGAACGGATGCAGGCTTCTGGTTACCTTTACATGCTTCTTCCACAATTGCGGAAAATGTATGGAGATGGCACACCTGAATTGAAAGAAATGATGAAATTGCATACGCAATTCTTCAATACTTCTCCATTCTTCCACACCATTATCACTGGTTTTGATTTGGCTTTGGAAGAAAAAGATGGTGTCAACTCTAAAGATGCGGTTAACGGGATCAAGACAGGTCTCATGGGACCATTTGCCCCTCTTGGAGACTCTATCTTTGGATCTTTGGTTCCAGCTATTATGGGATCTATTGCAGCAACCATCGCGTCACAAGGTCAACCATGGGGTATCTTCCTTTGGATTGCTGTGGCAGTTGCTTATGATATCTTCCGTTGGAAACAGTTGGAATTCGCTTATAAAGAAGGTACCAACTTAATCAACAACATGCAAAGTACCTTGACAGCTTTGATCGAAGCAGCTTCTGTACTTGGTATCTTCATGGTCGGTGCCTTGATTGCAACGATGATCAATGTGGATGTAACCTGGATGCCACACATCGGGGACAAAGCCATCGATATCCAAGACATGCTCAATTTGATCTTCCCACGCTTGGTTCCAGCTATTATCACAGGTGTGATTTACTGGTTGCTTGGACGTAAAGGAATGAACTCAACTAAAGCTATCTTGTTGATTATCGTCGCAGCTATTTCCTTCTCTGCCTTTGGACATTTCTTCTTTGGAATGGAATAATGGAGTAAGGTATGGCAAAACACCTAGTATTGGTCAGTCATGGTCGCTTCTGTGAAGAGCTCAAAGCCAGCACAGAAATGATTATGGGACCACAAGACAACATTCATGCCGTGGCCCTCTTGCCAGAGGAAGGTCCTGAGGAGTTTACAGCCAAGTTTGAAGCCTGTGTTGCAGACTTCGATGACTATATCGTCTTTGCGGATCTTTTGGGAGGCACTCCTTGTAATACGGTTAGCCGTCTGATTCTTGAAGGGCGCGCCATTGACCTCTATGCAGGGATGAACTTGCCAATGGTAATTGAATTTATTAATAACAGCCTGGTCGGAGGAGAAGAAGCTTATCCAGCGCGTGCACAAGAAAGCATCGTGAAGGTTAATGATCTCTTGTCTAGCTTTGATGACGACGAGGATGAGTAAAATACGATAGCGAAAACCGCTTGAACATTCGGAATGGGGCTGGGACAATTGTCTCGGCCTCTTACCGCTTATAAGGCGAGTAGAAAAGAGGAGAAGCATGCTAGATTATACAAAAGAAGAACTGCTGGAACTGGGGGCTGAGATTACGACACGCGAAATTTACCAGCAACCAGAAGTTTGGAAAGAAACCTATCGTCTCTATCAAGAGAAAGCAAAAGAAATCCAAGAGTTTTTGGAGGCTATTGGGAAGCGTCATGGCTACATCAAGGTCATCTTGACAGGGGCAGGGACCTCAGCCTATGTGGGAGATACCTTGGTTCCTTACTTGCAGGAAGTCCACGATGAACGCCATTGGAATTTCCAATCCATTGCGACGACCGATGTCGTGGCGCATCCACAAACCTATCTCAAAAAAGAAGTGCCGACTGTCTTGGTTTCCTTCGCAAGAAGTGGCAACTCCCCAGAGAGTGTCGCAACCGTGCAACTGGCCCAAGATTTAGTTAATGAACTTTATCAGATCACCATTACCTGTGCAGCAGAAGGAAAACTGGCCCAGCAGGCTCACGGAGATGAGCGCAATCTCTTGCTCTTACAGCCGAAAGAAACCAACGATGCCGGCTTTGCCATGACCTCCAGCTTTACCTCTATGCTCTTGACAGCCCTCTTGGTCTTTGATCCAAGTGAGGAAGAAATCAAGGCAAAACGAGTAGAAGAACTGATTCACCTGTCAGAGCAGGTCTTGGAAAGAGATCGCGAGGTCAAGGAAGTTGTAGACTTAGATTTCGAACGCGTGATCTATCTGGGAGCAGGACCTTTCTTTGGTCTAGCCCATGAAGCCCAGCTCAAGATTTTGGAATTAACAGCAGGCAAAATCGCAACCATGTATGAGAGTCCTGTCGGCTTCCGTCACGGACCGAAATCTCTCATCAATGACCAAACCCTCGTCTTGGTCTTTGGATCCATTGATCCTTATACCCGTCAGTATGATCTGGACTTGGTTGGAGAAGTAGCTGGAGATCAGATTGCCCGTCAGGTCGTCCTTTTGACGGATCATGCTGTAGGGATTGAGCATGTACGGGAAGTGTTAGTAGACGCTTCTGCAGACTCACTAGATATCTACCGTGCCTTCCCTTACATTATCTACGGTCAATTGATTTCTCTCTTGACTTCGCTCAAGGTTCAAAACCGCCCAGACACGCCATCACCAACTGGAACAGTCAACCGTGTTGTACAAGGAGTGGTGATTCACCCTTTTCACTAGAATGAATAATCTTGGAGGAGACAACTTGTGAAACACTATCAAAAATATCTATTTGGTCAACTGGACGGCCAAGACGTAGAAGCTTATCGCCTCGAAAATGACCTAGGTTATCAATTGTCTGTCATGACCTATGGGGCGACGATCTTAGAGTATGTGACGCCTGACAAGCAGGATCAATTCGCCAATATTGTGTTGGGCTTTGACAATTTTGATGCCTATGTCGGCAATAGCCCCAAGTATGGAGCCAGCATTGGTCCAGTTGCTGGTCGGATCGCAGGAGCCAACTTTGAGCTCAATGGTCAAACCTATCACTTAGAAGCCAATAATGGTGCCAACTGCAACCACAGTGGATCGACTGGCTGGGACAGCGCCTTGTTTAGCGTGGAATCCGTGACAGACCAAGAAATCACCCTGTACACAGAGCGTGCAGATGGTACCGGTGGTTTCCCTGGAAATCTCAAGATCTGGGTGACCTATGGCTTGACGGAAGCAGGGGAGTTGGAAATCAGCTATCGAGTAGAAACGGACCAAGATACGCTAGTTAATCCGACCAACCACAGCTATTTCAACCTATCAGGCAACTTCACTCAGCCGATTAATGACCATGTCTTTCAGATCAACCATCAGGGGCTTTACCCTATCCATCCCGACGGTGTCCCTCTTCATACCGTAGATACAGAAAGTCCGGTTGTTCAGCATCTCTACCAAGCTATGCTCTTAGAGGATCTCTTTAAGGATTCGGATCCGCAAATCCGCCTGGTAGAAGGATTAGACCATCCATTTGCTCTTCCAGAAGGGCATGAAAATGCAGGCTTCTTCTATCATCAGCCGTCTGGACGCTTTTTGACCTTCAAGTCAGAAGCCTCAGCCTTGGTAGTTTATTCAGCCAATTTCGTAGATGAAACCGTTCATCTGCAAGGCCAACCAATGGTTCAGCATAATGGCTTGGCCTTGGAATTCCAAACCGTACCAGATGCCATTCATAGCGACCAAGCTGAAAAGGTTATCTTGAGAGCGGGTCAAGTCTTCACCAGCAAGACCAGCTACCATGCCATTGCTAAGAAATAGATAAGAAAGAGAGGGTGACAAACAAGGATGTGAAAACCTTGCTTGAAACCTCCTCTTTTTTTGAAAAAAAATTTTAAAAATGACTATAAGGAAACTTTAAGCTTCCCGTCGTATACTAATACCATCATCAAAGACCTCCTAACTTTGAATGATAAAACTCCTAAAACTTTTTCATAATAATCTCCCTATAAGAGCCACCAAAACCGGTGGCTTTTTTTCTGGGAGTGAGACAGAACAATTTTTAAAAATTGCTTCGCTTCCTTATTTTTTGGCTCAGGTTGAAAAGGTTCCCCAAACCTTTTCAATTGTCTCACCCCCGCACAGTTGATTAGGTAATCTTTGGAGCTATAAGAGCGAACAAAGATACCAATCAACCACTGCGTTATGTAATTATTACTAAACCTATTTCATCTAACCAAGCCCGATAGGGACGTAGACGAGCTTAGGTACGTTGACGCAGTTCGAACGCTAGTGAGAACTACGATCTTTAGAAAATTGAATGAGGTGAACTCAGAGAGTTCAACCGAATTTAGAGATATTGATGCAGTTTGAGCGGAGCGAAAACTACGCTCCTTATTTTTTACGAGCATCAGCGAGTTTAGGTACGTTCCTTAAAAAGAACAAGCTATTCTAAGAGGGAAACCGATTCCCAACACCTAACAATCAATAATTAGTGATAGATTGAATGGAATATGATTTTAAATCATCTGGAGGCATCATTTTTTGCTATAATAGACTGTATGAGTAGAATTTTAGACAATGAAATCATGGGCGATGAAGAGGCCGTTGAACGGACGTTGCGCCCGCAATATTTACATGAATATATCGGTCAGGATAAGGTTAAAGACCAGCTAAAAATCTTTATCGAGGCAGCCAAGCTTCGGGATGAAGCGTTGGATCATGTCCTTCTTTTTGGCCCTCCGGGGCTTGGGAAAACCACCATGGCCTTTGTCATTGCCAATGAACTGGGTGTCAATCTCAAGCAGACTTCCGGTCCTGTCATTGAAAAGGCTGGTGACTTAGTAGCCATCCTTAATGACTTAGAGCCGGGCGATGTCCTCTTTATCGATGAGATCCACCGTCTGCCTATGTCAGTCGAAGAAGTGCTATACAGCGCCATGGAAGATTTTTACATCGACATTATGATTGGTGCTGGCGAGACTAGCCGGAGTGTCCACCTGGATCTTCCTCCTTTCACTCTGATTGGGGCGACGACTCGAGCTGGGATGCTGTCCAATCCCTTGCGCGCTCGCTTTGGGATTACGGGGCACATGGAATACTATGAGCAAGATGATCTGACAGAGATTGTCGAGCGGACCGCCGAGATCTTTGAGATGGAGATTACCCACGAGGCTGCCGAAGAGCTTTCTCTTCGTAGTCGTGGGACTCCCCGGATTGCCAACCGTTTGCTGAAGCGGGTGCGTGATTTTGCCCAGATTATGGGCGACGGCTTGATTGACGACACCATTACAGACAAGGCTCTCTCTATGCTGGATGTGGACCATGAAGGTCTGGACTATGTCGATCAAAAGATCCTGCGGACCATGATTGAGATGTACGGAGGAGGCCCAGTTGGCCTTGGGACTCTTTCGGTCAATATTGCTGAAGAGCGAGAGACTGTAGAAGATATGTATGAGCCTTACTTGATTCAAAAAGGCTTTATCATGCGGACCCGGACAGGGCGCGTGGCGACCCGCAAAGCTTATGAACACCTGGGTTATCCCTACAATGGAGACTAGAAGAAAATGCTGACGGAAGAAGCGATAGTAGAGCAAATCCAAGCGGATCAAGAGATGATGACAGTCTTGGCTATTATTCGAGATCTCAACCTGGCAGATGCCTGGTTAGCAGCGGGTGCTGTGCGCAATTTTATCTGGAACCAGCTTTCTGGCAGACCAGGGTTTGACGCGTCGACAGATCTGGATCTGGTCTTTTATGACCCTACGATTAGCTATGAGGAGACTCTCCAGATCGAGCAGGAATTAAAGAAGACCTATCCCCAGCACGCTTGGGAAGTCAAAAATCAAGTCTACATGCACCAACATAGCCCAGGGACGGCCCCTTATCATAGTGCCTGTGATGCGGTTTCTAAATACCCCGAGCAGTGTACAGCTCTTGCAGTTTGCTTAAGGAATGATGGTCAGCTAGAGCTCTTTCTCCCCTATGGGACAAGGGATATCGAAGACTTCATCGTTCAGCCAACTCCACATTTTTTAGCTAGTCCCGAGCGTTTGGCAGTTTATACAGAGCGTATGCGGAAGAAAGATTGGAAACGAAAATGGCCAGCCCTTCAGATCATCCTGCCTAAATAAAAAAAGAAAGTCAGCCCACCTCAATGGTGGACAGGCTTTTTTCATCTTGCCTCAAAATTATAATTTTAGCAGATTATATTTTTCTCACATTCTGTTATAATAGAAAGGAGGTGCTGTCATGGAGAAAATTGTATTTGTGTGTTTAGGAAATATTTGTCGGAGCCCCATGGCAGAGTTTGTCATGAAGGATTTGACCAACCAGTATGAGATTGAGAGCCGTGCCACTTCTAACTGGGAGCACGGGAACCCTATTCACCAAGGAACTCAAAAGATTTTTCGCAGTCATGGCGTGCCCTATGATGTGTCTAAAACATCCCTTCAAATCAGTGACCAAGATTTTCATACCTTTGACCTGATCTTAGGGATGGATGAAAACAATGTGGCTGACCTCAAACGAATGGCACCGCCTGGAACAGAGCATAAGATTCATCTCTTTGCAGGAGAAAGTGTTCCAGATCCATGGTACACAGGAGATTTCGAAGAGACCTATCGCCGTGTCCTAGCTGGTTGTCAAGAGTGGTTGGAACGATTAGAAGATTAGTTTCGGACTGGCTCCTTAAAGGACTAACCGGCTGAAGATAAAAAGAATGAACAGAGTATGGAAAAAATAAAAGAATTATATGAGACCTATAAGGTCTATGTTACGAGAGAGAATATTGAACGCTTGTCCTTGGGGATCATTGTTCTGTCTGCTTTGTGGGTATTTCTTTCCTCCATTCCTTTCGGAGGTGTGTTGACCCTCGATAAGGGAGCTATTCGCTACGACGGAAGTGTCGTCCGAGGCAAGATGAATGGCCAAGGGACGGTGACTTTTGAGAACGGGGACACCTACAAGGGCAATTTTGTCAATGGGACCTTTAGTGGTTATGGAACCTTTACAGCCAAGGCTGGCTGGAAATATGAAGGTGAATTTGTCAATGGCCAACCAGAAGGCCAGGGAACCTTGACGACAGAACAAAATGTCGTTTATAAGGGAACGTTTAAACAAGGAATTTATCAAAATGCGAATTAAATGGTTTTCATTGGTACGGATAACGGGACTTCTTCTCGTTCTTCTCTACCATTTCTTTCAAAAAGTTTTTCCTGGTGGATTTATTGGAGTCGACATCTTCTTTACTTTCTCAGGATTTTTGATTACGGCTCTTCTAATCGATGAGTTTGCCCGTCATCAAAAAATTGATCTCAAGGGCTTCCTCAGACGACGCTTCTACCGGATTGTACCTCCTTTAGTCTTTATGGTCTTGCTGGTCATGCCTTTTACCTTCTTGGTCAGACGAGACTTTATTGCTGGGATTGGGACGCAGATTGCAGCCGTTTTTGGCTTTGTGACTAACTTCTATGAGATGTTAAGTGGCGGAAGTTACGAAAGTCAGTTCATCCCCCATCTTTTCATTCATACTTGGAGTTTGGCTCTTGAAGTTCATTACTACGTCCTCTGGGCGCTCTTGGCTTGGTTTTTGGGTAAAAAAGCTAAATCAGTTGGCCAATATAGAGGCTATATCTTCCTATCTTCGACAGGTCTCTTTTTGGTGACTTTCCTGACCTTCTTTGTCGGAGCGCTGGTCACCAAGAATTTGTCCAATGTCTACTTTTCTAGTATCGCTCACGTCTTTCCTTTCTTTGTGGGGAGTGCTTTAGCGACAGTGACAGGGATTACAACGACCAGCCCAAATCTTACTCAATTAGTGAAGAAGCTATCTCTACAGAAGACGTTAGCGATTTTAGCGGGTGCTTTTCTAGTTTTGTTGGTCTTGACCTTTATCCTTCCCTTTGATAGTGTTTGGACCTATTTATTTGGCTTTTTAGTAGCAACTCTTGCTGCATCTGTGATGATTGTGATGACGCGTGTCCTTCATGAAAAGACACCAGATCAGAAAGAACCAGCAGTGATTACCTTTATTGCAGATACAAGTTATGGGGTTTATCTCTTCCACTGGCCATTTTACATCATCTTTTCTCAATTAATGACCAATGGCTGGGCTTCTCTATTAACAGCGCTTGTATCCTTTAGTCTTGCTGCCTTGAGTTTCTATATTATTGAACCAACCTTGGCTGGACGTGAACCGAAGATTTTTGGGATCTCGATGGATCTCAGAAGTTTCACGAAACCACTCTTTTACAGCGCGATTCCCTTGACCTTGCTCATGTTTGGGATTGCACTCTTTGCGCCACGCGTCGGAGCCTTTGATGAAAACCTGATTACCGAAGGGCTTCGTCAATCCGACAGCAAGATGCAGATCACGCGTGCCCAAGTTGACAATGCTTCAGCGACTTCCTACAATGTATCAGATGGCGTGACCATGATCGGGGATTCTGTAAACCTCCGGGCATCAGATTATCTGAAACAAGTACTGCCAGATATCCAATTAGATGCTTTGGTGAGCCGCAATCTGGACTCAGGCTTAAAAGTATATGAAACGGATATTGCCAATAGAGTCTTGCTCAAGAACGTGGTAATCGCACTTGGAACCAACTCTTCTAATAATTATCAAGAATTGTTGGATAAGTTTGTTCAAGAACTACCAAAAGGACATCGCTTAATCTTTGTGACCCCATATGATGGGCGTGAAGCTAATGATAGCAATAGCGTTACCGTTCAGACTCGACAGTATCAGCTGGAATTGGCTAAAAAATATGACTATGTCTATGTAGCAGACTGGTACCAAGTGGCTGTCGATAATCCAGAGATTTGGGCTGGAACAGATAATGTCCACTTTGGTTTAGAATCAGATGGTTCCATCGATGTTGGAGGAAACTTGTATGCCAACGTCGTGAAAGAAGCAGTTGATCAAGCCAATCAGGGGCCGGTTAAACCCTAAAATTTACTATATAATTTAAGCAATTTTCACTTGAAGAAAATTGCTTTTTTTAGTAAAATTAAGAAAACGCTTACAAAAATTGCGTGAAAATATTTGTTTGTGAAATTGAAGTGCGTTCTCAAAAAATTCCTTCAATTTTTTCTTGAAAATACTCCTGTATAGAAGGAGAAGGAGGGTTCATGGAAAAAAGTTAAAAAAATCTTTGTGAAACTATTTACAAATTTTCTAAAATAGAGTACAATAATATTGTGAAAAAATTAACAAATCGAAATTTCTTACACTATTCTTGAAAGTTTCTGAAAACAGGAAAAAGTTCCGGAAAAGGATAAGGGTTTCAAACATTGGAGGAAAGCATCAAATGGCTGATAAAAAAACTCTCTCACCTGAAGAAAAGAAACTCGCTGCTGAAAAACACGTAGACGAGTTGGTGCAAAAAGCACTTGTTGCGCTTGAAGAAATGCGCAAATTGGATCAGGAGCAAGTAGACTACATTGTGGCGAAAGCATCTGTAGCAGCTCTTGACGCACACGGTGAGCTCGCTCTTCATGCCTATGAAGAAACTGGTCGTGGAGTCTTTGAAGACAAGGCGACTAAGAACTTGTTCGCTTGTGAACACGTAGTAAATAACATGCGTCATACGAAAACAGTTGGTGTCATTTCAGAAGATGATGTCACTGGTTTGACCCTTATTGCTGAGCCTGTCGGAGTTGTCTGCGGGATCACTCCTACAACCAACCCAACTTCAACAGCAATCTTTAAAGCATTGATTTCCTTGAAGACACGGAACCCTATCGTCTTTGCCTTCCACCCATCCGCTCAAGAATCATCTGCTCATGCGGCACAAATCGTCCGCGATGCAGCGATTAAAGCAGGAGCTCCTGAAAACTGTGTGCAATGGATTACGCAACCATCTATGGAAGCAACCAGTGCCCTTATGAACCACGAAGGAGTTGCGACTATCCTTGCGACCGGTGGTAACGCCATGGTTAAAGCAGCATACTCATGTGGGAAGCCAGCTCTTGGGGTCGGTGCCGGGAACGTTCCTGCCTATGTTGAAAAATCAGCTAACATCCGCCAAGCAGCACACGATATCGTTATGTCTAAATCATTTGACAATGGTATGGTTTGTGCGTCTGAACAAGCGGTCATCATCGATAAAGAAATCTACGATGAGTTTGTTGAAGAATTCAAATCTTACCACACTTACTTCGTTAACAAAAAAGAAAAAGCCCTTCTTGAAGAGTTCTGCTTTGGTGTGAAAGCTAACAGCAAAAACTGTGCGGGTGCGAAATTGAATGCGGACATCGTTGGGAAACCAGCAGCATGGATCGCTGAACAAGCCGGCTTCTCTGTACCAGAAGGAACCAATATCCTTGCGGCAGAATGTAAAGAAGTTGGCGAAAAAGAGCCTTTGACTCGTGAAAAATTGTCACCAGTCATCGCTGTCTTGAAATCTGAAAGCCGTGAAGACGGAATTAACAAAGCTCGCCAAATGGTTGAATTCAACGGTCTTGGTCACTCAGCTGCCATCCATACAGCAGACGAAGAATTGACCAAAGAATTTGGTAAAGCAGTTAAAGCCATTCGTGTGATCTGCAACTCTCCTTCGACTTTCGGTGGTATCGGGGATGTTTACAATGCCTTCTTGCCATCATTGACACTTGGATGTGGTTCTTACGGACGCAACTCTGTTGGGGACAACGTTAGTGCCATCAACCTCTTGAATATCAAAAAAGTCGGACGCCGGAGAAATAACATGCAATGGATGAAACTTCCTTCAAAAACATACTTTGAACGTGATTCAATTGAATACCTACAAAAATGTCGTGACGTTGAACGTGTCATGATCGTTACAGACCACGCTATGGTAGAGCTTGGTTTCCTTGATCGTATCATCGAACAGCTTGACCTTCGTCGCAATAAGGTAGTTTACCAAATCTTTGCAGACGTAGAACCAGATCCAGATATCACAACTGTTGAACGTGGTACAGAGATTATGCGTGCCTTCAAACCAGATACTATCGTCGCTCTCGGTGGTGGATCTCCAATGGATGCGGCTAAAGTAATGTGGCTCTTCTACGAGCAACCAGAAGTGGACTTCCGTGACCTTGTACAAAAATTCATGGATATCCGTAAACGTGCCTTCAAATTCCCATTGCTTGGTAAGAAGACTAAATTTATTGCGATTCCAACAACATCTGGTACAGGATCTGAAGTAACGCCATTTGCCGTTATCTCTGATAAAGCAAACAACCGTAAATACCCAATCGCTGACTACTCATTGACACCAACCGTTGCTATCGTAGACCCTGCTTTGGTATTGACAGTTCCAGGATCTGTTGCGGCTGATACTGGTATGGACGTGTTGACTCACGCGACTGAAGCTTACGTATCACAAATGGCTAGCGACTACACTGATGGTCTTGCTCTTCAAGCCATCAAACTTGTCTTTGAAAACTTGGAAAGCTCAGTGAAGAATGCAGACTTCCACTCACGTGAGAAAATGCATAACGCTTCAACTATTGCTGGTATGGCCTTTGCGAATGCCTTCCTAGGTATTTCTCACTCAATGGCTCACAAGATTGGTGCGCAATTCCACACCATTCACGGACGGACCAATGCGATCTTGCTTCCATACGTTATCCGCTACAACGGTACACGCCCAGCTAAGACAGCAACATGGCCTAAGTACAACTACTACCGTGCAGATGAGAAGTATCAAGACATCGCTCGTATGCTAGGACTTCCATGCTCTACACCAGAAGAAGCAGTTGAAGCTTATGCAAAAGCTGTTTACGAACTCGGTGAGCGCGTAGGTATCGAAATGAACTTCAAAGCACAAGGAATCGATGAAAAAGAATGGAAGAAACATTCTCGTGAATTGGCCTTCCTTGCTTACGAAGATCAATGTTCACCAGCTAACCCACGTCTTCCAATGGTAGACCATATGCAAGAAATCATCGAAGATGCATACTATGGTTACAAAGAACGTCCAGGACGTCGTAAATAAGGCGCTACTGAACAAATGATGTTTATCAGCTATCCCTCGCTCAAAAGAGCGGGGGATTTTTCTTTATCTTAACGCTAGAAATTGATTTTTGAGACCTGAAAACTATCTTTTAAAGAAATCTAATAAATATGTTGCAAGCGCTTGCTTTGTATGTTATAATATTCACAAAGTAAAAACTGTAATAAAATGGTTTGATGAAACCAACAAAAAAGGAGTCGCTTATGAAAGCAGCAACATATGTATCCGCAGGAAATCTTCAGTTGATTGATCAACCAAAACCAGTGATCAAGAAACCAACTGATGCGATTGTTCGTTTAGTGAAAACGACCATTTGTGGAACAGACCTCCATATTTTGGGGGGTGATGTTCCAGCTTGTAAAGAAGGGACCATCCTGGGTCACGAAGGAATTGGGATTGTCGAAGAAGTCGGCGATGCGGTTACGAACTTTAAGGTAGGAGACAAGGTTATTATCTCTTGCGTAACAGCTTGTAACACTTGCTACTATTGTAAACGTGGCCTACCTTCCCACTGTGAAGATGGGGGCTGGATTCTTGGTCACTTGATCAACGGTACCCAAGCAGAGTATGTCCATATCCCTCACGCAGACGGCAGTCTCTATCATGCACCTGCTTCTGTAGATGACGAAGCCCTGGTTATGCTCTCTGATATTCTGCCTACTTCCTATGAAATTGGTGTTCTCCCTTCTCACGTGAAACCTGGAGACAATGTTTGTATCGTTGGTGCAGGGCCGATCGGTTTGGCAGCTCTCTTAACCGTACAATTCTTCTCACCAGCTACCATTATCATGGTAGACTTGTCAGAATCTCGTCTCGAAGCTTCTAAGAAGTTTGGAGCTACTCATACCATCTGTTCAAGTGATATTGATGAAATCAAGGCCTTTATCAATGAAGTGACCGATGGCCGTGGTGTCGATATCTCCATGGAATGTGTGGGCTATCCAGCAACCTTCGATGTCTGCCAAAATATTATCTCTGTCGGCGGTCATATTGCCAACGTCGGAGTGCATGGGAAACCAGTTAGCTTCAATCTTGATGACCTTTGGATAAAGAACATTACGCTCAACACTGGTTTGGTCAATGCCAATACAACTGAGATGCTTCTTAACGTATTGAAATCTGGTAAGATTGATGCGACGAAGTTGGTGACCCACCACTTCAAGCTTTCAGAGGCAGAGAAGGCATACGAAATCTTCAAACATGCTGGCGAAAACAATGCCTTGAAAGTCATTATTGATAATGACCTCAGCTAAGAAGGCTCAATCGTTTGATGCTGAAACAAAAAGGACAGGAACAGTTTCATGTTCCTGTCCTTTTTAACAGATATCATCGTGAGTTCTGGTTGGACTTCCATTTCTGGCTCTTGGTCTTACTTTTAGTGGCTGTAGCTATGACGACACAGGATCCGCTTTCGGTTGTTAGCCTTGCTTATCTTGCTTTTGTAGGGATTTTGATTCTTCTTCAGGTCTTTCAACCGCAGGTGTCCAATCGCCAGCATCCAGCATCCAGTAGGTAGCTACCATTTCAATTGGGACTTTTATCGTGACACAGACTGTATATTGATCTCTTTTTATTGGCTGGTCTCTTAGAAGGTCCGTTTACTTCAACGGATATAGTTTATTGGATTTTGCTCGGGGCATTCGTCGTCTCTATTGGCTTTGTGTTTGTCGTAAAGGAAAAACCGATTCAAAAAACGGCCTAGTGCATTGAAAGTTCTAGAAGACATTTATTTGGGATCTCTCTCCTCGATGATGAAGAGGGAGAATAGAAAAAGGTCTTGCTTCGTTCATACGAAAAAATCCTAGCTTTTTTAAAAGCTGGGATTTTTTGTACTGTTTAGTGAGATGATAAAGAAGTGTTACTATTTGCCTCGTTTGCGAGCGTATTCGTCAAAGGCGCCAGCGAAGGTTCCCATGAGTAGGGGAGTTGCGATTAGTCCAACAGTGATCCATACGGATCCACCATCTACATGGCTGAGTTCCTGCTCGGACAAGCTTCTAAAACGTGTTTCTTCGAGTTTCATGCTTGCTCCTTTCTAGTGCATGATGCCATTGATGATACTACGGCCAAAATCACGTCCGGAATTGTATAAAATATTCCATGTTTGAACGATGAATTTTGCCGAGTCAAAGACGGAGGCTCCTCCATCAATGGTCGCCAGTTCAGCTTCCGTTAGGCAAGTATAATGGATGCTTGTATCCATAAGTGTCCTCCTTAATGTAAGATCGTGTAGAGTAAATCAATTGCCTCGTTGAGAATGGTGAAAGTGACCATGAAGGCAATAGCAAATTTAGGAAAGTACCCTTCTACCTGTTTGGGTGCTTTTTTATCAAGAATGCAGTATCCTGTCAAAAGGATGAGGGTGATAAATACCAGACTCATAGGTCTCCTCCTTTACCATTTCCGTGTCATATTACTATGAAATGCATCGATCAGTTTTGTTGTCCCGATATAAGCAGAAGAAAAACCGTAAGCGAAAACTAACAGAAAAGGGAGTCCTCCACCATTAATATCACTTAATTCTTCATGCGTGAGATCTTTAAATTGTACTTGGTCTATCATTGCTTTTCTCCTTCAAATTAATTATTTAAATGCTCCCCAAATGGCAGTTCCGACAGCTGTTACACCACCAGCAATAGAGCCAGATAGATAGGGATGAGCAATGATCCAAGCGATCAATGGGATAGCTCCCCCATCGACTTGTGTCAATTCTTCTTCTGTTAAGGGTGTGAATTTTTGTGTGAATTCTGTTGTCATTTAATTTTCCTCTTTCTTTCTTGTTTGTCGCCATCTAGCATCAACTGCTAGATAGATTGTAGCCACAATGGCTAAATTAATCTGTGGTTGAAATGCAATCAGGTGTGCATCATGTAAAACAGTTAATGCGATGATGATTGCAAAGATTATAGTGTGGATAGGCCATCTCATATTTTAATAATCCTAATTCTTATTGAGAAGCAAAGCTAGGGTAATTTTCCAATAGAGCTAGCTTGTATGGGTAGCCTTTTATTCATCTTGTGTCAGCTAAGCTGATTAGATGAAGCAAGGATAAGGTCAATAGCCAATGCTGTGTTTTTCTTACGTTTCAAGGTTTTAGTTTAAAACAACATCAATGAAAGCAAGATTAATAGAACAAAAGCTTTGGTATTCTTTTTCATGTTTGGTATTCCCTTTCCTTATTTATTTACGGAAGAAGTAATACAAAAACCATGGGATGATAATGGGAGTATAGTACATCTGAGGTCCTCCTTTCTTTTTGTTTGGTCACTTATACTATTCGTATAAAAATCTGGAAATGGAAAAAATTTCTTAAAAAATTTTAGAATGTTTGCATCTCTGAAACTAGTTTCAGAGGAATGGAAGAATAGTTTAAAATATGAAACTATTATCAAAATGGCTCCAGAATATTGTAAGCGCTTTAAAAATACTATATAATAACCTTACAAGTACTCGAGTTGACGTAATAAACGAAGGAGATGGAATGTATGTCCAAGATCACAAAAGAAGAATTAATTCAACAGATCAAAGACGGCATTATCGTTTCTTGTCAGGCGCTTCCTCATGAACCTCTCTACACAGAGGCAGGAGGTGTGATTCCTCTCTTGGTCAAAGCAGCTGAGCAAGGAGGGGCGGTTGGAATCCGGGCGAATAGTGTCCGTGATATCAAAGAGATCAAGGAAGTGACAAAGCTTCCGATTATCGGGATCATCAAGAGAGATTATCCTCCTGAAGAACCATTCATTACTGCTACCATGAAAGAAGTAGATGAATTGGCCGAATTAGATATCGCAGTGATTGCCCTGGATTGTACCAAACGTCCGCGTCATGACGGTCTATCGATTGTCGACTTTATCCAGCAAGTGAAGGAGAAATATCCTGATCAACTCTTGATGGCAGATATCAGCACTTTTGAAGAAGGCTTAACAGCTGTCGAAGCAGGGGTTGACTTTGTCGGAACAACCTTATCGGGCTACACAGATTACAGCCCGAAAGTAGACGGACCGGACATTGACTTGATTCGCCAACTTTGCCAAGCGGGTGTCGATGTAATTGCGGAAGGTAAGATCCACTATCCTGCACAAGCCAAAGAAATTCATGACCTGGGTGTCAGAGGGCTTGTGGTAGGGGGAGCTATTACGCGACCTAAAGAAATTACAGAACGCTTCGTTGCGGCTTTAAAATAGAAAAAAGAACAGTAAAAAGAGACAAGGAGGAAGCTAGGAAGAGAGAAATCATCCAGTAGAAATGAGAATATTTAATAATCACCGTCCTCAGTGAGGATATACTAAGTAAGAGAAATCTTACCGCAAACGTGAGGAGAAATCACATGAAAATGAAAAAAGTACTGTGCTCGTTGGTAGCTGGTGCAGCGGTGCTAGCACTTGCAGCTTGTGGATCTGGAGGAGGATCTAAGTCTGAATCTTCAAGCGATAACTCTGGTAAAACAGAAATCACTTGGTGGGCCTTCCCAGTCTTTACTCAAGAGAAAGCTGATGATGGTGTAGGAACCTACGAAAAATCAATTATCGAAGCTTTCGAAAAAGCCAATCCAGATATCAAAGTCAAACTAGAAACCATCGACTTCAAATCTGGTCCTGAAAAAATCACGACAGCTATTGAAGCAGGAACTGCTCCAGACGTGCTCTTTGACGCACCAGGGCGGATTATCCAATACGGTAAAAATGGTAAATTGGCTGATTTGAACGATCTCTTTACAGAAGATTTTGTAAAAGATGTCAACAACGACAATATCATCCAAGCTAGCAAGGCTGGCGACACTGCCTACATGTATCCAATCAGTTCAGCACCATTCTACATGGCCATGAACAAGAAAATGTTGGAAGATGCAGGAGTTCTAGACCTTGTCAAAGAAGGCTGGACTACAGACGACTTCGAAAAAGTCTTGAAAGCCTTGAAAGACAAAGGCTACACACCAGGATCCCTCTTCAGTAATGGTCAAGGTGGAGACCAAGGTACTCGTGCCTTTATCGCCAACCTTTACGGTGGTTCTGTAACAGATGAAAAAGTAACCAAGTATACAACGGATGATCCAAAATTTGTCAAAGGTTTAGAAAAAGCATCTAAATGGATTGAAGACGGTTTGCTTATGAACGGTTCCCAATTTGATGGTGGAGCAGACATCCAAAACTTTGCCAACGGTCAAACTTCTTACACTATCTTGTGGGCACCTTCACAAAACGGTATCCAAGCTAAATTGTTGGAAGCAAGTAAAGTTGAAGTAGTCGAAGTACCATTCCCATCTGATTCAGGCAAACCAAAATTGGAATACCTTGTCAATGGTTTTGCAGTCTTCAACAACAAGGATGAAAAGAAAGTAGCAGCAGCTAAGAAATTTGTTCAATTCATCGCTGATGACAAAGAATGGGGTCCTAAGAACGTTGTTCGTACAGGTGCCTTCCCAGTTCGTAGTTCATTTGGTAAATTGTATGATGACAAACGGATGGAAACCATCAGCACTTGGACTAAATACTACTCACCATACTACAACACAATCGACGGCTTTGCAGAAATGCGTACACTTTGGTTCCCAATGTTGCAATCTGTTTCAAACGGGGATGAAAAAGCAGAACCAGCTTTGAAGACCTTTACTGAAAAAGCAAACGAAACGATCAAGAAAAAATAGATCATCTATGAAACTCAAATGATCCTTTCATAGAAATAAGAAAGCATAGGCCCCCTCGATTTCTTATCTCCATGTGTAGATTGAAAGAGGGGGCCTTCGTGTTTTCGCTCTCCTAATTATCATATGTAGGAAAGGGCAGTGCCATCCATTCCACATAGGAATCAAGGAAAAAATAGAAAAAGAACATCAGGAGGTGCCTTATTGTGAAGGTAAACAAAATCCGAATGAGGGAGACGCTGGTTTCCTACGCATTCTTAGCACCCATTTTAATCTTCTTTATTGTCTTTGTATTAGCACCAATGATTATGGGCTTTGTCACTAGTTTCTTCAATTACTCTATGACCTCCTTCAAATTTGTTGGTTTTGAAAATTATTCCCGCATGTTTGCGGATAAGGTCTTTATCAAGTCCTTGATCAATACCGTTATCATCGTTATTGGATCCGTTCCAATCGTAGTGTTGTTTTCCTTGTTTGTGGCTTCTCAGACCTATCATCAAAATGCCATTGCGCGTTCCTTCTACCGTTTCGTCTTCTTCCTTCCTGTTGTTACAGGGAGTGTAGCTGTTACAGTAGTATGGAAATGGATCTATGATCCACTATCAGGTATTTTGAACTTTGTATTGAAATCTGGACATGTCATCAACCAAAACATTTCTTGGTTGGGGGACAAACACTGGGCTTTGATGGCCATCATCATCATCTTGTTGACCACCTCTGTTGGTCAACCGATCATCCTCTACATCGCTGCTATGGGAAATATTGATAATTCTCTCGTCGAAGCAGCGCGTGTCGATGGTGCGACAGAACTGCAAGTTTTCTGGAAGATCAAATGGCCAAGCTTATTGCCAACAACCTTGTACATTGCGATCATTACGACCATTAACTCTTTCCAATGTTTCGCCTTGATCCAATTATTGACATCCGGTGGTCCAAACTACTCAACGAGTACCCTCATGTACTACTTATATGAAAAAGCCTTTAAGCTCTCTGAATACGGTTATGCCAACACCATGGGTGTCTTCCTTGCAGTGATGATTGCCATTATCAGTTTTGCGCAATTCAAGATCCTCGGAAACGATGTAGAATACTAAAGAAAGGAGCCTCAGATGAAACCAACACAAAAGAAACCCATCACTGCCTTTACAGTGATTTCAACGATCATTTTGCTCCTTTTGACAGTCTTGTTCATTTTCCCATTTTATTGGATTTTGACAGGGGCCTTTAAGTCTCAGCCAGATACCATTATGATCCCACCTCAATGGTGGCCAAAGACACCAACCATGGAAAATTTCCAACAGTTGATGGTACAAAACCCAGCCCTGCAATGGTTGTGGAATAGTGTCTTCATCTCCCTTGCTACCATGCTTTTGGTATGTATGACCTCTTCTTTGGCAGGCTATGTCTTGGCTAAGAAACGCTTCTATGGGCAACGAATTCTCTTTGCTACCTTTATCGCAGCCATGGCCCTTCCAAAACAAGTTGTCTTGGTTCCATTGGTACGCATTATCAACTTTATGGGAATCCACGATACTCTTGCAGCGGTAATCTTGCCACTGGTCGGATGGCCATTCGGGGTCTTCTTGATGAAACAATTTAGTGAAAACATCCCAACAGAACTCTTAGAATCTGCTAAGATCGATGGTTGTGGAGAGTTGCGGACTTTCTGGAGCGTTGCCTTCCCAATTGTCAAGCCGGGATTTGCAGCTCTTGCCATCTTTACCTTCATCAATACCTGGAACGACTACTTTATGCAATTGGTAATGCTGACCTCTCGGCAAAACCTGACCATTTCACTAGGGGTAGCAACCATGCAGGCTGAAATGGCCACCAACTATGGCTTGATCATGGCTGGAGCAGCTTTGGCTGCGGTGCCAATCGTTACGGTCTTCCTGGTCTTCCAAAAATCCTTCACTCAAGGGATTACCATGGGAGCGGTCAAGGGATAAGCCGTCTGTTTGGACAAACGATAGTAGTGTACAGATACTTTTTTCTAGGCTGAGAGGTGTAGGGCTCTTGCAGGCTCTACACCTCATCGGTGCCCTAAAAGGGGCTAGGGAAGAAATCACTTATTTTCTTTTCTCGTCTTAAGAAGTGTCGAAAGGAAAAGTGTATGATATTTGATGATTTAAAAAACATCACCTTTTACAAAGGGATCCATCCCAATCTAGATCAGGCCATTGATTTTCTCTATGAGCATCGGAAGGATTCTTTTGAATTAGGGAGATACGACATTGATGGAGATAAGGTCTTTCTCGTCGTTCAAGAAAACACCCTCAATAAAGAAGAAAGCACTCGCTTTGAGCACCACAAAAGATATGCCGATTTGCATCTTTTGGTAGAAGGACATGAGTTTTCGAGTTATGGATCTCGTGTGACAGGTGAGGCGCTCGCCTTTGATGAAGCATCGGACATCGGTTTTGTCCATTGCCAGGAGTCTTATCCGCTACATCTGGGTTATCATAATTTTGCGATTTTCTTCCCAGGGGAACCTCATCAGCCTAATGGTTATGCGGGTCAAGAAGAAGTCGTTCGAAAACAGTTAGTGAAAATTTTAATCGATTAAGAGAGTCGGAAAGGAGACGGTATGTCACAAAGAGAAACAGGATTGATCAAAACAGTTTTTAATACTGACAATCTGGTGATGCGAATCAGCGAGAAAATAGCGGACTTAGTCACAGTCAATCTTCTTTTTGTGCTGAGCTGTCTGCCGATTGTCACCATCGGGATCGCAAAGATTAGTTTGTATCAAACGGTTTTTGCCATCAAACACCAGCGTCGCTTACCAGTCATTCGGACTTATATCAACGCCTTTCGAGAAAATTGGAAGTTGGGCCTTCAGCTCGGAGGGATAGAGTTGCTCATTTCAGGGATCTGTCTCTTTGACTTGTTCCTCTTTTGGAGTCAGACAGCCTTGCCAATGCAGGTGTTAAAAGCTGTTTGTCTAGGGCTCTTTATCTTCCTCCTTCTGGTCATGCTAGCGGCCTATCCAATTGCGGCGCGTTATCGATTGACTTGGACAGAGTGTCTACAAAAAGCTCTGATTGTATCTGGTTTGTATTTCCCATGGTTCTTCGTTATGGGGGCTCTCTTGTTGCTAGTAGCTATGGTGTTTGTGACTTCTGTCTTAAGCTTTTTACTAGGACTCATGGTCTTCTTCTTGATTGGTTTTTCTAGCCTGACCTTCCTACAGGTTGGATTGATGGAAAAGATATTTGCTCGTTTTAAAGAATAAAAAAGAAAAATAGGATTTGGTAAACATTCGTGAAAGGAGAAAAGAATGTCAGATTTAAAAAAATATGAAGGAGTCATCCCGGCTTTTTATGCCTGCTATGATGACCAAGGAGAAATTAGCCCGGAGCGGGTACGTGCGCTGGTAGAATATTTTATCGCGAAAGGTGTGCAGGGCTTGTATGTCAACGGATCTTCCGGCGAATGTATCTACCAGAGCGTAGCCGATCGTATGCTTGTCTTAGAAGAAGTCATGGCAGTGGCTAAAGGAAAATTGACCATCATCGCTCACGTGGCCTGCAACAATACCAAGGACAGCGTGGAATTGGCACGACATGCAGAAGAGCTAGGAGTAGATGCCATTGCGGCCATTCCGCCAATTTATTTTCGCTTGCCAGAATACAGTGTTGCCCACTACTGGAATGAAATCAGCGCAGCAGCACCAAACACAGACTTTGTCATCTACAATATCCCGCAATTGGCAGGGGTAGCTTTGACACCGAGTCTGTATACAGAAATGTTGAAAAATCCACGGGTGATTGGGGTGAAGAATTCCTCTATGCCTGTTCAGGATATTCAGACCTTTGCTTCTTTGGGAGGCGATGACCATATCGTCTTTAATGGTCCAGATGAACAATTCTTAGGTGGCCGCCTTATGGGAGCAGGAGCTGGTATTGGGGGCACCTATGGTGCTATGCCGGAGCTCTTCTTGAAACTCAATCAGCTGATTGCTGAGAAAGACTTGGAAACTGCGCGTGACTTGCAATTTGCCATCAACGGTATTATCGGAGTCTTGACGTCTGCTCATGGAAACATGTATGGCGTCATTAAAGAAGTCTTGCGGATCAATGAAGGTCTAGAACTGGGATCTGTTCGGAGTCCATTAAGTCCAGTAACTGAAGGAGACCAGGAAGTGGTCCAAAAAGCAGCTAGCTTAATCCGTGAAGTCAAGGAACGTTTCCTTTAAAAAAGAGTGTAAATCGGAAAGGAGAGGTGTATGGCCTATTACCTAGCGATTGATATCGGTGGGACCAATATCAAATATGGTCTGATTGATGAAGCAGAGAATCTGATCGAGTCGCATGAAATGCCGACAGAAGCTGAAAAAGGGGGCCCTGGGATTCTAGGGAAAACCAAAGCTTTGGTAGAATCTTACCTCGAAGAAAATAACATCCTTGGAGTCTGTATTTCGTCAGCTGGGATGGTTGACCCCGATAAGGGGGAAATCTTTTATGCGGGCCCTCAGATTCCCAATTATGCAGGAACTCAGTTCAAAAAAGAAATTGAAGAGACCTATCAAATTCCCTGCGAAATTGAAAATGACGTCAACTGTGCTGGTTTAGCAGAAGTGATGTCAGGGAATGGCCAGGGGGCTCAAGTTGCCGTCTGTTTAACGGTCGGTACTGGCATTGGTGGCTGTCTCTTGATCAATGGGGAGATTTTCCATGGTTTTAGCAATTCTGCCTGCGAGGTAGGTTACCTTCATCTTCAAGATGGTGCCTTCCAAGATTTGGCTTCGACGACAGCTTTGGTTGAATATGTTGCCAAGCAACATGGAGATCCTGTCGAACAATGGAGTGGTCGTCGCATATTCAAGGAAGCGACCCAAGGAAATACCATCTGTATGGCAGGAATCGATCGCATGGTCGACTACCTAGGCAAGGGGCTTGCTAATATTTGTTATGTTGTCAATCCTCAAGTGGTTATTCTTGGTGGTGGAGTTATGGGACAGGAAGCTATTTTGAAACCCAAAATTTCAGCAGCTCTCAAGGCTTCTCTTGTTCCGAGCCTAGCAGACAAGACACAATTGGAGTTTGCGCATCATCAAAATACGGCAGGGATGATAGGAGCTTACTACCATTTCAAACAACAACAAGCTAGACGCAATTAAATCAAAAAAATGCTCACCACTTAGGTGAGCTTTTTTGAATGTAGACAAACTATTGTTTTACATAAAACAGCTAGATAATTTTCAAAAAATGACTTATATTTATAGTCATTTAAGAAGATTAAAAACCAGGAGACCAAGGAAAGGATCCTCAGCTCCTGGTGATAAATCAGAAGACTAGCGTCTACGTGAATCGTAGCCATTGAGTTTTTTGTTTTCCCAATAGCTATTGAAAATTCTTTCTTTACGTTCCCGATCCATTTCGAGGAAGTGAGCATAGATTAAATCAATCATGGTTAAGAAGGGAAGGGTTGCCGTAATACGGTCGATATAGGTGCTTCCAGGTAGAGGAGCAACTGGTAAAATTTCCGTAAAGTCATCTTTGATAGCGTCTGGTTGAGCAGTAAGAAGAACGGTTTTTGCTCCCATTTCTTTAGCATCCAGAAGGCTGTGGATAATCGAGCGGGTAGTTCCCGATAGAGAGAAGGCAATGACCAGGCAGGATTTATCCAAGATACTGGTCGTCCATGCAAAGCCGTCTTGATCGGTTAAGGCCTCGCAAACAACGCCCAATCGTAGGAAGCGAAGTTTCATCTCGGAGGCGACTAGACCCGAACTTCCTTTTCCGAAGAAGTAGACCCGATCTGCTTGAGTGATTAAGTTAGCGACTTCTTTGATTTGGTCATCTTTTGCTAGGGTTTCTGTAGCCTGAAGGACCTGCTGGTAGCGACGCAAGACATCCTGGGTTAATTCGTCGTGCGGGGATTGTTGCTTTTGAGATTTGGTTTCTTCGTTAAAGTGATAAATAAATTCACGGTAGCCTGAGAAGCCACACTTTTGGGAAAAACGGGTCAAAGCGGCTTTTGATACATGCAAAAGTTCCGTCACTCTAGACGAGGAAAGAGAGTGTTGCTGCGCTTCAGGAGATAAAAAATAGCGGGCAATGTCTAACTCTAGCTCCGTCATTTCCTCTTGGTGGCTCTTAATAATGCTTCGGAGATCACGATCTTGTTTCACAGCGGTCCTCCTTTCAACTGAGGTTACACATGGAGAAAATCCTATAATATATTTCACAGTATAACATAAAAAACTGGGATATACAAGGAATACGACCAGCGAACGACTGAAAGAAGGAACAGAATCCGCATTTTTCTTTGGAATCATTTTGGAAAAAAATAAGCTCTGGAAACAAAGGAAAGACGCTGAAAAAAGTTGATGAAATATGTTATAATTTACACAAGAATTTGTTCCTTCTCGTAAAGGAAGAGGTAAGGAGGTGGAGTGATGGCCAACGCAACTCTCGAAATGATGCAAGAGATTGAAATGGCGGCAGAAGCCGTTGTCGCAAGTTACGAGGATCAGGTCCAAAATTTGCGCCAACAGCTAGGTGATCACCTACAGGAGGTAGCAGCATCCTATGACAAAGAGACCGCCAAGCTAGTCGCAGAGCGGGAAGAGTCCTCGAAAGCGACGATTGCTAGCTTGGAAGCTGACCTGGCAGTGACCAGTCAACGCAATGACGAAAAGGTGCAGCAAGCTATGACAGATAAGCGCGCAGCTTTGGTAGACGAAATTGTAGAAAAGGTGGTAGCAACCTATGGCAATTAGTCCAATGCAACACCTTTCTCTGGTTTTGCCCACAAATCTAATGGACGAGCTTCTCTTGTCGCTCCAGTCAGAGGAGTCGGTCCAAATCTATGATTTGAGCGAGCAAGAGGATTGGCAGGTTGCCTTTCAGACGAGTGATGGGTCCAAAGGATCAGCTCTAAGAATGGATGAACTAAGCCGTCGGGAAGAGCAGTTAGAAAAGGCCATACAGGCCCTGGAGCCTTTTATTCCTCAGAAGAAGGGATTAGAAAAACTAAAAGAAGCTCCCTTGTCCTTGTCTTTTCACGATTTAGAGTCTCATGGGGTCATCCGTGATGAGCAACGTCTTTTACAGTCCGTACAAAAACAATTGGCTGTCTTAGCAAAGGCTCGGGATCGCATCCAGCAAGCCCAAGAGGAAATCACCTCTTTAGAAAAATGGGCTGCCTTGACGACAACACCTGACCAGCTCAAGCGTTTCCGTTATGTTCGTGGCTTAATCGGTACCATTCCGAATAGTGAACAGGATCAGGCGCGACAAGCCTTGCTGGCTCATCCAGATGTAGAAGTCGATGTGGTCTTTAGCTCGGAAACGGAGCATGGGGTGGTAGTCTTGTATAAGTCTGGGGATTTAACAGACCTTCAAGATACGCTGACCAGTTCGCATTTCAAAGAGTTTGATTACCAAGGAGAAACGCTACCAAAAGAACGTTTGGAGCAACTCAAGAGAGAAATCAAAGAACAAGGTGCTGTCGAAGCAGCTACGTTGGAAACGCTCAGTCAAGCCAAGGAAGACCTCAACCAGCTCAAGTATCAACTCGATTATGTCTTGAGTCTAGGAGCCCGGGAAGAGGCCAAAGGCTCTCTTGCCAGTACAGCTCATTTGGTTGCCCTAGAGGGATGGATTGAAACTACTCAACTAGAAGCTTTAAAAGCCAAACTTCAAAAGGAGTTTGGGAACCAAGTCGTCTTGCAGACACGTGAAGTCGCTCAAGAAGAATGGGACCAGGTGCCCATCAAGCTGAAAAACAATGCCTTGGTGGAGCCCTTCGAGTTAGTGACAGAGATGTATGCCTTGCCCAAGTATTACGAGAAAGATCCAACGCCAATCGTCTCTCTCTTCTACTTTGTTTTCTTTGGCATGATGGTAGCGGATATCGGCTATGGCCTCTTGTTAACGCTGGCAACTGGTTTTGCTTTAAAAGCTTTCCAGCTACGGCCGAGCGTAGCAAAAAACCTTCGCTTTTTCTGCCTCTTAGGAATCTCGGTAGCCCTTTGGGGAGTCGTATATGGTTCCTTCTTCGGCTTTGAGATGCCCTTTGCTTTGATCAGCACGACCACCAATGCTATGACCATCTTGATCCTATCGGTTGTCTTTGGTTTCATCACCGTTTTGGTTGGTCTCTTCCTAGGAGGGATGAAAAATGTCCGCCTGAAAGACTATACGGAAGCCTACAATGCAGGCTTTGCCTGGGTCTTGATCTTATTAGGTTTGATGCTCTTAGCAGTCGGGAATATCCTACCAGGCTTATCCTACCTAGTTCCCATTGGCCAGTGGCTAGCTATTCTCAATGCGATTGGGATTCTGGTGGTGTCCATTGTCAGTGCCAAGAAATTATCAGGATTAGCAGCAGGTTTGTTTAACCTCTACAATGTTAGTGGCTATGTCGGAGACTTGGTCAGCTTCACCCGTTTGATGGCGCTCGGTTTATCTGGGGCTAGCATCGGGTCAGCCTTTAACTTGATTGTCAATCTCTTCCCGACTCTGGGACGGTTCACAGTCGGCCTTATGCTCTTTGTCCTTCTCCATGCCATCAACATGTTCCTGTCCTTCTTATCAGGCTACGTGCACGGGGCTCGTTTGATCTTTGTCGAGTTCTTTGGCAAGTTCTACGAGGGTGGTGGCAAACCCTTCCGACCTCTAAAACCGTCGGAACGCTATGTCAAAACAAAAAAATAATTCAGTAAATCAATCATAAAAAATTTTATAGGAGTATATTCATGGAATCTTTAGCTTCATATTTCTCAACCCATGGGGGTGCCTTCTTTGCAGCACTTGGTGTAGCCATTGCAGTGGCTCTTAGCGGAATGGGTTCAGCCCTCGGTGTTGGTAAAACTGGTCAAGCTGCTGCCGCACTCTTGAAAGAACAACCAGAAAAATTTGCCCAAGCTTTGATCTTGCAATTGCTGCCAGGTACACAAGGTCTGTATGGTTTCGTTATCGGGATCTTGATCTGGTTGCAAATTAAGCCAGATATGGCTCTTGAAACAGGAGTTGCTTACTTCTTCACAGCTCTTCCAGTAGCGATTGTTGGCTATTTCTCAGCGAAACACCAAGGGAATGTCGCAACTGCTGGGATGCAAATCTTGGCAAAACGCCCAGAAGACATGATGAAAGGAGTTATCCTTGCGGCCATGGTTGAAACCTATGCCATCTTGGCCTTCGTTGTGTCCTTCCTTTTGACTCTTCGCGTCGGCTAATCTAGACACACCTTTTTTATCGGTAGTGAAGAACTCCAAAGGAGGAAATAGAAACAATGACGGATTATTCCCAATTAAAGGACTCCATCCTTGAACAGGCCCATGAAAAAGGCCGGAAATTAGTGGCGGAAGCGACGGCTAAGGTCCAAGCAGAAGCTCAGTTGCAGGAAACTCGTTTGGTAGAAGAAAAGTTACATCAACGGGCGGTTCAATTGCAGACGATTGAGCGCCGCTTGCAACGTGAAAGCCAACAAATCGAAAATCAAAAACGTCAATCAACATTGGTTACCAAGCAACGGGTTTTAAAAGAGTTGTTTGCGGACGCCTACCAGAAAATGGCGGCTTGGTCGCGTGAAGAAGAACTCGCATTTCTTCACCGCATTCTTCCTCGTTATGCAGACCAAGCAATGGTCTTAACCCTAGGTGCTGTGACGGCAGAAAAACTAACGGATCAAGATTGTCAGGATTTGATAGAGGCCTATCCACAGCTTCAGTTAGCAAAAGAAACTCTTGCCCAAGAAGCAGGTTTTATCCTTTCCTTTGGCAAAGTGGATGCCAGCTATCTCTACCGTGATCTCGTCGATGCTGTACGGGAGGAGCAGAGCTTCCATATGGCAGCTAGCATTTTTAAAGAAGAGAAGAACTAGGAGGGCCTATGAGTGAACGGACGTATTCTCAAGTAAATACCGGGATTAGTGTACGTGAAGCTAGTTTTTTGAGTCCAGCTCAGTTTGATGCCCTTCTGACCAGCCCAGATGCAGAAGCGCGTGCCAGTCTCTTGCAAGGGACGGCCTATGCCTTGGAGGCAGATCAACTGCGTCAAGTCCAAGTAGTCGAGCAAGCCTTGATGAAGCACCTTCTAGCAGAGTATGACTGGGCTTATCAAGTAGCTCCGAATCCAGCTGTGGTCGACCTCTTTGCCCTCAAGTACACCTATCACAATCTCAAGGTTTTCTTGAAAGAGCGAGCAACGGGGCGGGAGTTGAACTTCTTATTATTGGATACAGGCCCCTATTCGTTAGCAGTTCTTGAACAAGTAGCCAAGACCTTTTCTTCAGAGAACTGTCCAGAGTTTATGGCTCAGGAAGTAGCAGCGACCTGGCAGGAATATGTCGACTATCAGGATATTCGAGTTCTGGAAATCGGCATGGATCTGGCTTACTTTGATCATCTCAAACGCTTGGTGGAAAACCTCGAGCATCCACTTTTAGAATCGCTAGTTACCTTGACCATTGATTGTTACAATGTCATCACAGTTGAGCGGGCCCTCAGCCTGAAAAAGCCAGGAAGCTTTATGAAGCAACTCTTGTCCGATGCTGGAACTCTCTCAGCAAGAGAAGTCATCCAATGTGTGAAGCAGGGCAACCTCATCAGTTGGTTTCAACAAGTCAATCCCTTGCCTTATGATGTGGAACTGACTCGGTACGAAGAGCAGATGCGAGCAGGGAGAGTGAGCGCTGAGACAGTGGAATACCTGGAGCATGTGATTAAGTACCGAATTTTGGAACAAGCTTCCTTTGAGACAGACGGCCCCTTGCCTTTAGCTCGCTATCTTTTTGGAAAAGAGCTGGAGGTGAAGAATTTACGTTTGGTCTTGACGGGTCTGGATAATCAGCTCCCGATTGACAAAATAAAAGAAAGGATGAGACCGATCTATGGCCAGTAAAACGCAAAAAATTGCCGTTGTGGGAAACCGAGATGCTATCCTTCCTTTTCAGATGATTGGCTTTCAGACCTTTCCCGTAGCAGAGGCTCAGGAAACCATTAATACCTTACGTCACTTGAGCCAAGAAGATTTTGGCATCATCTATCTGACGGAAGATATGGCTCAGGAAATCCCAGATACCATTGCCCACTACGATCGCCAAGTAACTCCAGCAGTCATCTTGATTCCTACTCATAAGGGCTCGACTGGGCTAGGACGCCAACGCATTCGCGATAATGTCGAAAAAGCAGTGGGGCAGGATATTTTATGAGAACAAATGAATTTGGCCAAGCGATTGGAGATAAACTGCCAGATTTTACACCGGGGCGTCTACCAGCTATTGAGCGGATTGAGGGTCGCTATACCGTAATCGAGCGCCTGTCAAAGGAAAAACACGGAGCGGATCTTTATCAGGTCTACGGGCCAGCCTCCCCAGCAGATATGTGGACCTATCTATTCAATGGCCCTGCCCACAATGAAGCTGAGTGGGATCGCCTGTTGGATGATCTCATGACAGCCCAAGGTCGCTTTTACTATGCGATTGTAGACAAAGATTCCGGCAAGGCTTTAGGGACATTCTCTCTCATGCGGATGGATCAAGCCAACCGAGTGATTGAAGTTGGAGCGGTGACCTACTCACCAGCGCTCAAGAAGACACGCATGGCAACCGAAGCTCAGTATCTCTTGGCGCGCTATGTGTTTGAGGATTTGGGCTACAGACGCTATGAGTGGAAATGTGATGCCTTAAACCAAGCTTCTCGTAAAGCAGCTGAGCGCTTGGGATTCACCTATGAAGGCTGTTTCCGTCAGGCTGTTGTTTATAAAGGTCGGACTCGAGACACAGACTGGTTGTCCATCATTGATCAAGAATGGCCAGCTATCAAAGAGCGCTTCGAAGCTTGGCTGGATCCAACTAATTTCGATGAAAATGGTCAACAAAAGCAATCTCTAGCCGATATGGTGCAAAAGTAATACAAAGAAACAAAGGATTCCCAGGAGGAATACATGACTCAAGGAAAAATTATTAAAGTTTCCGGTCCCTTGGTGGTCGCATCAGGGATGCAGGAGGCCAATATCCAAGATATTTGCCGGGTCGGCGATCTTGGATTGATTGGCGAAATTATTGAGATGCGTCGGGATGAGGCATCTATCCAAGTATATGAAGAAACGTCTGGAGTCGGACCAGGTGAACCGGTGGTCACAACTGGGGCTCCCCTCTCTGTTGAGTTGGGACCAGGTTTGATCTCTCAGATGTTTGACGGGATCCAACGCCCCTTGGAACGATTCCAAGAAGTCACAGCCAGTGACTTCCTTATTCGTGGGGTTCAGGTTCCAAATCTAGACCGTAACACCAAATGGACCTTCGAACCGACTGTGGTAGAAGGGAGAGAGGTGGTCGCTGGAGACATCGTCGGTACCGTTCAAGAGACCAATATGGTGGAACACCGCATCATGGTGCCTTACGGAGTCAGTGGGCGTGTGACCAAGATTGCAGCAGGTTCTTACACAGTAGAAGAAGCAGTTTATGAGATTGAGCAAGCAGATGGCAGCCTCTTTACCGGAACCTTGATGCAAAAATGGCCGGTTCGTCGAGGCCGTCCCTTTGCACAAAAACTGATCCCAGTAGAGCCTTTGGTCACAGGTCAACGGGTTATCGATACCTTCTTCCCAGTGACAAAAGGTGGAGCTGCAGCTGTTCCTGGTCCTTTCGGAGCTGGAAAAACCGTCGTGCAACACCAGGTGGCTAAGTTTGCCAATGTGGACATCGTGATTTACGTTGGTTGTGGGGAACGTGGAAATGAAATGACAGACGTTCTGAATGAGTTTCCAGAATTGATCGATCCAACAACCGGCCAATCCATCATGCAACGGACGGTTCTGATTGCCAACACTTCGAACATGCCAGTGGCAGCGCGGGAAGCTTCCATCTACACAGGGATTACCATTGCCGAATACTTCCGTGATATGGGCTATTCCGTTGCCATCATGGCCGATTCGACGTCGCGCTGGGCAGAAGCTCTTCGTGAAATGTCTGGTCGTCTAGAAGAAATGCCCGGAGATGAAGGCTACCCGGCCTATCTTGGTAGCCGGATTGCCGAATACTACGAACGTGCCGGCCGGGTTAAGACACTCGGAACGACTGCGCGTGAAGGTTCTATTACCGCTATCGGTGCTGTTTCCCCTCCGGGTGGAGATATCTCAGAGCCCGTAACGCAAAACACCTTGCGGATTGTTAAGGTCTTCTGGGGACTGGATGCTCAGTTGGCGCAACGTCGCCACTTCCCAGCCATCAACTGGTTGAGCTCTTATTCCCTTTACCAAGATGAGGTAGGCCAATATATCGATCAGCATGAGCAGATTAGCTGGGCAGAAAAAGTCACCCGCGCCATGAATCTGTTGCAAAAAGAGAGTGAATTGCAAGAGATTGTGCGCTTGGTTGGTCTGGACTCCTTGTCTGAAAAAGACCGCTTGACTATGAATGCGGCCAAGATGATCCGTGAAGACTACCTGCAACAAAATGCCTTTGATGAGGTCGATACCTATACCTCCTTCAGTAAGCAGGTTGCCTTGTTGACCAACATTTTGACCTTTGATCAAGAAAGTCAAAAAGCGCTAGAATTAGGGGCCTACTTCACAGAAATCATGGAAGGAACGGTAGACCTTCGGGACCGCATTGCCCGTAGCAAGTTTATCCATGAGGATCAGTTGGCCACCATTCAAGCCCTGAAAGAAGAAATCGTAGAAACCCTACACCAAATCGTAGCCCAAGGAGGAGTAGACAATGAGCGTGATTAAAGAATACCGTACTGTCAGCGAAGTTGTTGGCCCCTTGATGATTGTCGATCAGGTCCAAGGGGTTCGCTACAATGAACTCGTAGAAATCAAGCTCCATGATGGAACAACCCGTCAGGGACAAGTCCTCGAAGTCCAAGAAGACAAGGCGATGGTCCAGCTCTTTGAAGGATCTAGCGGGATCAACTTGGAAAAAGCCAAAGTCCGCTTTACCGGACGTCCCTTAGAACTTCCAGTGTCCGAAGACATGGTGGGCCGCATCTTTAACGGGATGGGCAAACCCATCGATGGTGGTCCGGAGATTATCCCAGAGAAGTACTTGGACATTGATGGACAAGCCATCAACCCAGTATCTCGGGACTATCCAGATGAATTTATCCAGACAGGAATCTCGGCCATTGACCACTTGAATACCCTGGTTCGGGGCCAAAAACTCCCAGTCTTCTCCGGTTCTGGTCTTCCTCACAAGGAGTTGGCAGCTCAGATTGCCCGTCAAGCGACGGTACTGAATTCCGAAGAAAACTTTGCCGTGGTCTTTGCGGCCATGGGGATTACCTTTGAAGAAGCAGAGTTCTTTATGAATGACCTTCGGGAAACAGGAGCCATTGACCGCTCTGTCCTCTTTATCAACCTAGCCAATGACCCAGCTATCGAGCGGATAGCCACTCCTCGGATTGCCTTGACAGCGGCAGAATATTTGGCCTATGAAAAAGACATGCATGTCTTGGTCATCATGACCGACATGACCAACTACTGTGAAGCCCTTCGGGAAGTCTCCGCTGCTCGCCGGGAGGTTCCAGGACGTCGCGGTTATCCAGGTTATCTCTATACCAACCTATCCACCCTCTACGAACGTGCCGGACGCTTGGTTGGAAAGAAAGGATCTGTGACCCAGATTCCGATCCTCTCCATGCCGGAAGATGACATCACCCACCCTATTCCTGACTTGACAGGCTACATCACCGAAGGTCAGATTATTCTGTCCCGTGATCTCTACAATAGTGGCTACCGTCCACCGATCAATGTCCTTCCATCTCTTTCTCGTTTGAAAGACAAGGGATCTGGTGAAGGGAAGACTCGGAAAGACCATGCGGCGACCATGAACCAGCTCTTTGCGGCCTATGCCCAAGGGAAACAAGCAAAAGAGTTAGCCGTGGTGCTTGGGGAATCTGCCTTGTCAGATACAGACAAGCTCTATGTCAAATTTACTGATCGCTTTGAGAAGGAATACATCAATCAAGGCTTTACTACCAATCGGAGCATTCAAGAAAGTCTAGATCTGGGCTGGGAATTGCTGGCTATCTTGCCAAGGACAGAGCTCAAGCGGATCAAGGATGATATGATTGACGAATACCTCCCAAAAACTTCTAAGGAAGCACAAGCCTAGGAGTAGAAAGGAGGAAGTCAAATGGCACGATTAAATGTCAAACCCACCCGGATGGAGTTAAACACCCTCAAAGAGCGTCTGAAGACAGCAACTAGAGGGCATAAACTTCTCAAGGACAAACGAGATGAGCTCATGCGACGCTTCATCGAATCGGTCCGTGAAAATGACCGCCTCCGCCAGAAGGTTGAGGCAGCTCTCGTCGGAAATATGCAAGAATTTGTCCTCGCCAAATGTCTGGAAAATGACCTCATGGTCCAGGAAATCTTTGCGGTGCCGACGCGTGAGGTCAGCCTGCATATCGAGACGGAGAATATCATGAGTGTGCGCGTGCCCAAGATGCATGCCCATATCGATAATCCGTATGGAGACGATGAGGGAGACGTGGTCTACAGCTACGTGGCTTCCAATAGTCAGATGGATAGTACCATTCAAGAAATGGAAGAACTCCTCCCAGACCTGCTGCGTCTAGCTGAGATTGAAAAAACTTGCCAGCTCATGGCCGATGAGATCGAAAAAACGCGCCGTCGGGTAAATGGACTGGAGTATGCGACCATTCCAGACCTCAAGGAGACCATCTATTATATCGAAATGAAACTCGAAGAAGCCGAACGCGCCAACCTGGTCAGAATGATGAAGGTCAAATAAGATACAAAGCCCGCAAAATGCAAAGTGAAAATAGGGAGCAGGACAGAAGCACTGTTGTATAGAATGCTTCGTTGTCCTGCCCCCACAAGGCTGATTAGGATTTTTCCGAGCTCTTAAAGCGAGAGAAAAATCCAATCAGCTACTGTGCCTTTGAAGTTAGTACTATTACAGTTTGCGTTTTACACACAGCATTTAGGGCGTGTTCAATTAATAAGATACAAGCCGTTAAAAACAGCACCCCAAGTGATGTCTACAGGACACGAACTTAGGGTGCTTTTTTAGCTTTTATTCGACTGAAAAATCTTCTAAAATCCCTTGGTTCAGAGCTCTCAAAAGCTTCTGACACAATGAATTTGTTTGATTATCCAAATAGTACTAACTGTCGTTAATTGTTAAGAGAATGTAACAAGAAAGGGTTAATGTTACAAATTAGGGTCAGTTAGATTAAAAGAAAAGAAGAGTCATTCTAAAGACAAAAAATGTGGTAGAATATTAAATGTATCTGTCTGGAGATAAATCTCCGATAATAAGAAAACGAGGAAAGAACGTATGAAGAAAGTAAATAAAAAGGCTCTAATTGCTTCGACTGTTGCTATGGCGGTATTGCCATTTACAACTGGTAAAGCAGAATCAAATGGAGATTGGGTTGCCCGTTCTGTAGATGAAATTCGTGCAGATATTTCAACTTCAGAAAACAAACAAACCTACACCATCAAATATGGGGATACCCTAAGCACGATTGCGGAAGCTTTGAATGTTGACGTAACTGTTTTGGCAAACTTGAACCAAATCAGCAACATTGATTTGATTTTCCCAGGAACTGTCTTGACAACAACTGTCAATGACCAAAACCAAGTGACAGGTGTAGAAATCCAAACTCCTACAGCAGGTAATGCTGATGCAACTGTGACAACTTCTGCTGATTTGACAAACAACCAAATCAAAGTAGACAATCAAACTGTTGCAGTGGGTGATTTGACAAAACCAGTAGCAGATGAAAGCAACCAAGCTGTAGAACTCCCTCAGGCACCTGCAGTTGTAGCAGCAGTGGCAGAGCAAGTATCAGAAAGCTTGTCAACTCCAGAAGCACCAGCTGAAACACCTGCACCAGCAGCTCCAGTAGCAGAGGAGGCACCAGCACCAGTTGTTGAAGAAGCACCTGCGCAACCTGCTGCAGCGCCAGCTGAAGTAGCGGCTCCTGTAGAAGCACCAGTTGTTGAGGAAGCCCCAGCGACTCCAGTAGCTGAACCAGCTCCAGTCGTAGAAGTTCCAGCAGAACCAGAAGTTACTGCGGTTGCTTCAACACCACAATATGGTGCACCAGCACCAGTTGTTGATACGACAGCTTCAACTCCTTCAACAGCAACTCCAACTTCAAATGAAGGTCTTCGACCTCAAACAATTAAATTCAAAGAACAAGTGATTAATGAACTTGGCTTGACTGATATCGGTGGTTACCGTCCTGGTGACCCAGAAGATCACGGTAAAGGTCTTGCGATTGACGTTATGGTTCCAGAAAGTTCAGCGATTGGTGACCAAGTAGCTCAATATGCAATCGATCACATGCAAGAAAATGGAATTTCTTACATCATCTGGAAACAACGTTTCTATGCTCCAGTAAATAACATTTATGGACCAGCAAACACTTGGAATGAAATGCCAGACCGTGGTAGCGTAACAGAAAATCACTACGACCACGTACACGTGTCATTCAACCCATAATCAAGTCATAGCAAAGAGGTTGGGACAAAAGTCCCAGCCTCTTAATTGTCTTTGGATTGTCGAGCAAGACGCAGTGGTTGAGTGGGCTCTACTACGCTGATTTCATCAGCTTTTATAGCCCTACTCAACTGTGCGGAGGTGGGACGACGAAATCGAATTCTAACGAATGACCGATTTCTGTCCCACTCTCTTTTTTTGTATAAAAAATAAACCCCATTTGATCAATGGGGTTTATTGGATTAAAGGATAACATCAGATTTCTCTACTTGATAGAGAGCAATACTCATGAATAAAACAACAACCAGAAGAAGTAAAACTCCGGGTGTCCAAGAATGGAAGATTTGTTGGCTTGACCCAAATAAGATAGGTCCAAGTGCAGCAAAGATATATCCTCCTGTTTGAGCTAGCCCAGAGAGTTGAGCCGTTTTCTCAGGAGAGCTAGACTTCATGGAGAAGGTGACCATGAGGTAAGGGAATAAGATACTCGTAAAACTTCCGATCAAGATATTCAGGATCAACCAGTAAATGAAGTTGTTTGTCTTTATTAACAGCATGGCAATTCCAGTAAAACCAGCTAAAACAGTCGTTATCAGCATGATGCGACGGTTTCGTTCAGAAAGGCTGGTGGTGAGACTTGGAATAGTCATAGAGAAAGGAAGACTCATCAGGGTGAATACAGATGCTAAAATTCCTGCATTGGCTTGATCGATACCAGCTTGGGTTGCCATGGTAGGAAGCCAGGTCATCGTCGTATAGTACAAGAGAGACTGTAGACCACAGAAGAGCATAATAGCCCAGACCTTACCATTCTTATACCAGCTAGTCTTATTTTCATTAGAAGAGGAGCTTTTTTTCAAATAATGATTGTGACGAGCATTGGGGAGCCAGATCACAAGTGCAAGCGCACAGACAACGGTCAGCACCCAGACTAGGCCTTGCCAAGAGGTGGCTTGAGTGATAGGAACAGCAACAGAAGAAGCTACCGCAGTAGACAAGCCCATTGCTGTGATATAAAGGGTTGTTAAGAAGCCAAGACGTTTTGGTTCATTAGCTTGGATCAAGCTTGGTAGAAGGACATTGATAAAGGCAATCGCAGCACCAATCAAAAGAGTTCCCACATAGAGGAGAGGCAGATTGATGGTGCGTAGAGCAGATCCAATCGTCATCAGGATCAAAACTCCGAGAAAGAGTCGCTCAATCCCAAAGCGTCTCGCCCAGCTAGTAGCAAAAGGAGAGAAAATAGCAAAGGTCAGGAGGGGGAGACTCGTCAAAAGGCCGAGAGAACTCACCTCGACACCAAAGCTAGCAGCAATATCTGATAAGACAGTGGAGAGGGTCGTAAATGGGGCCCGCAAGACCACTCCTAGTAAAAGGATCCCTGGAATGAGAAAACGTGAATGGCTTTGTTTCATAATGTACCTCCTTGTTCGAAAATGAACAGCATCCGTATCATTATAGCACAAGAACTTGGAGGAGGCAAAAGGAATTATCGGGAGACAAAGCCCGTAAAATAGCTATTTCGCCTACAAATATAGGAAATAATAGAAAGATAGAGCTGAAAAAAATTTTTGAAGGTTTTAAAACTTTCTTCACACATACTTTTTATAGGAGTCTAGTTATCTCCGCTCAAACTGCGTCAACGTACCTAAACTCGCTGATGCTCGTAAAAAAATAAGGAACGTAGTTCTCACTAGCGTTCGAACTGCATCAATGTACCTAAACACGTCTACGTCCCTATTGGACTTGACTTACTAAGGTACTAAGGAACGTAGTTTTCGCTCCGCTCAAACTGCGTCAACGTACCTAAACTCGCTGATGCTCGTAAAGGTACGTAGAAAAAAAGCCACCTGATTTGGTGGCCTTTATGGGAGATTATTATGAAAAAGTTTAGGATTTTCTATCAAACAAAGTTAGGAGGTCTTCATTTGATGGTATTAGTATAAATCGGAAAACTTAAAGAAAGCTTAAGAAAAGTTCCTGTAATTTTAAATCAGTCTTAAGGCGGATGGTTTGATTTGTAGCTATCATTCGATCTCATTCTAGGTGAACTTGCATTATTGTCAGAATTGTGAGAAAATAGTCTTCATCAAAGGAGGGAAAGGATAGTGAGATGAGAGAGGATATCAAGATTAACGACCGTGCCCTGGCACTGGAGAAACAATTGATTGAGAAGTTAGAGCTTGTGTTTGATACCGATGTTGAATTGGATGTCTACAACCTCGGTTTGATTTATGAGTTGGATCTGGATGAGGAAGGGACTTGCAAGGTAGTCATGACCTTTACCGATACCGCTTGTGACTGTGCGGAAAGTTTGCCTATCGAAATCGTCGCCCGCCTAAAAGAAATTGACGGTATCGAAGACGTCAAAGTAGAAGTAACCTGGTCGCCAGCTTGGAAAATTACACGAATCAGCCGATACGGGCGCATCGCCCTTGGTCTTCCTCCGAGATAAATCAATAAAACTCACTTTACAAATTCGTAAAGTGAGTTTTTTCATATCTTATTGTTTACCAGACTGTTCCATATTCCAGAAGTCGGTCACGGCACCGCGTGAAGCAGAGGATACCGTGTGGGCATACTTACCGAGAACACCACGGCTATACAGTGGTGGCAAGGTTGTTTCAGCCTTCCGTTTGGCCAACTCTTCGTCTGAGACGTGCATGGTGATTTCTTTGGTATCTTGGTCAACTGTTACCAGATCCCCTGTATGGAGATAGGCGATTGGGCCACCAACCTGAGCTTCAGGCGCAATGTGACCAACAACGAGACCATAAGTCCCACCTGAGAAGCGACCGTCTGTCAAGAGGGCCACCTTATCTCCTTGGCCTTTCCCGACGATCATAGATGACAAGGACAGCATTTCCGGCATACCAGGACCACCCTTAGGTCCTACGAAACGAACAACAACAACGTCGCCATCTACGATTTCATCCGAAAGAACCGCTTCAATGGCAGCTTCTTCAGAGTCAAAGACCTTAGCAGGACCAGTGATGTTACGAACTTTCACACCTGATACCTTGGCAACCGCCCCTTCTGGAGCCAAGTTCCCTTTCAAGATGATCAATGGACCATCTGCACGTTTTGGATTTTCAAGTGGCATGATAACTTTTTGACCTGGTGTCAAATCAGCAAAGGCTTCTAAGTTTTCAGCCACCGTTTTACCAGTACATGTGATACGATCCCCATGAAGAAAACCATTCTTAAGAAGGTATTTCATGACGGCTGGCACACCACCGACATTGTAAAGGTCTTGGAAGACGTATTGACCAGAAGGTTTCAAGTCTGCCAAGTGAGGCACACGCTCTTGGAAATCATTGAAATCTTCAAGTGTCAAATCAACGTTAGCTGCGTGAGCGATCGCAAGCAAGTGAAGGGTCGCATTTGTTGAACCACCAAGTGCCATGGTCACTGTAATCGCATCTTCAAAGGCTTCACGAGTCAAGATATCAGATGGCTTTAGTCCCATTTCAAGCATTTTGACAACTGCACGACCTGCTTCTTCGATATCGGCTTTTTTATCAGCTGATTCAGCAGGGTGAGAAGAGGAACCTGGCAAGCTCATACCAAGGACTTCGATCGCTGTCGCCATGGTGTTAGCCGTATACATACCACCACAGCCACCAGGGCCAGGGCAGGCATTACATTCCAGTTGCTTCACTTCTTCAGCAGTCATGTCACCATGGTTCCATTTCCCGATCCCTTCGAAAACAGAAACCAAGTCGATATCCTTGCCGTTCAGATTACCAGGGGCAATGGTCCCACCATAAGCAAAGATTGCAGGGATATCCATATTAGCAATGGCAATCATCGAACCAGGCATGTTCTTATCACAACCCCCGATGGCTACAAAGGCATCCACGTTGTGACCGCCCATAGCAGCTTCGATAGAGTCTGCTATGATATCACGAGACGTCAAGGAGAAGCGCATCCCAGGCGTTCCCATAGCAATCCCATCCGCAACCGTAATGGTTCCGAATTGGACTGGCCAAGCTCCTGCATCTTTTACACCTTCTTTGGCCAATTTTCCAAAATCATGGAGGTGCATGTTACAAGGTGTGTTTTCAGCCCAAGTAGAGATTACCCCTACGATTGGTTTTTCAAAGTTTTCATCTGTCATCCCAGTTGCCCGAAGCATCGCCCGGTTAGGGGATTTGACCATGCTGTCGTAAACACTACTGCGATGGCGTGTATCTAATTCTGTCATCTGATTCCCTCTCATCGTATTTTTTATTATTATAGCACAATTTACGGCCCAACGACAGAAGAAAATTCTTGAATTTTCAGACAATTTAACAGAGCGAGGATAGAGGACAACAGAATGAAAGAAATTATTTGAAAAAAGTTGTCAAGTAACTTTACTTTACAAAAAAGTTTTGTTATACTGTTAAAGTTGATGAAAATCAAACCTAATTGAATTTATATCTTAAAAGGAGAAAAACGAAATGGCAGTACCTGCACGTCGCACATCAAAAGCGAAGAAAAACAAACGTCGTACGCACTACAAAGTAACAGCTCCATCTGTAAACTTTGACGAAGCAACTGGAGATTACTCACGTTCACACCGTGTATCACTTAAAGGATACTACAAAGGACGTAAGATCGCTAAAGCTGCATCAGCTGAATAATAGAAGGGAGATACCATGCGCGTAAATATTACACTTGAACACAAAGAATCTGGTGAACGCTTGTACCTTACTTCTAAAAACAAACGTAACACTCCAGACCGTCTTCAATTGAAGAAATACTCACCAAAACTTCGCAAACACGTTGTGTTTACAGAAGTTAAGTAGGGGTTCAATACGAATCAATACATAAGAAAAACGCTGATTTAAAGCGTTTTTTCTTTTTGCCAAATGCGATATATTGCACTGTATTTCAATCCAAACTCTACCTTTTTCTCTACCTTTTTTCTTAAGACCTGGTTTGGAAAGTTTGGGTTTCAGTTGGATTAAAAATAGCGTCATATCAAGGCTTTTCAGAACGGAATCTACTGATTAATTTCATAAAATTTGAATCAGTATTTTTTAAACAGGGGAATAGTTTAGGTCTGTAAGAATTAACTTATACATTTACAAGGTTCATTCTGATCGACTTTATAACTGTCTAAGAAAAAAGTAAAGATTCATACAGTATCTAGATTTTCCAAAAATTCTTTATCATCAAATATTATTAACAAAACTATCCAAACCAAATCCGATACATTGCTTCAAAGAATTCTTTAGTTGTTTGACTAGCGAGGTCTTTAATTAAAAAAATTTTTAAAATAATTGCCACCTTGACACATAAATTCTTGCTTTCCAATTTTGAATGTGATATATTTATAACATAAATTTTAAGTGTTATATATTTATAACATAAAAAAGGAGTCTATCATGAAAAAAAGTCAAAAAATGCGTGGCCTCATTGCAATGATTGCCGTAGCTCTCTTTATTGATTTTATTGTTTTATTAGGTTCTAATCTTAGTTGGGGATCCAAGTTAGTTATTACTGGTATTTCAGTGTCAGGTCAAATTATAGCTATATGGAGCTGGCTACATATGAAACCACGGCCTCATAAGATTCAGAAAGGTAAGGGGAAGACTATTTTTGACTTGTCTGCTAAGCTTTACACGATACTTCTTTTTGCAGCAAGCATTTTTTATACAGTAGGGATTTGGGTTGCGACCCCAAGCGAAAGTTCTGGTATTAAAGAATGGATTTTGGGGATTGGTCTCGTTATTGAAGTGATTGTATTTGGTTTTTTCTGTTTGAAAAATGTCAAGGAAACTCCGGACGAACGCTTTTATGCTAATTTAGCCAAGGCAGCTAGCTTGATGTTTGTTTTTATACTAGGCGCACTGATGATTCTAGCAGTTATCATTGGGTATATAGGGTCTCTCACTCTTCACATGGGCCAGATCTTTATTAGCATATCTGCCTTGATTTTCATCTTTGCGATTGTCTATCTTATCTTGGAACGGAGAGGATAAGCATGGCCAAAGAAAGCAAGATTATTACTAATCTCAAATCTGTTCGTGAGTCCACAGGCATGACCCAGCAGGAGTTAGCCGACCTCATCGGCATGCGACGCGAGACAATTCTGCACTTGGAAAATAACCGTTACAATCCTTCGCTGGAAATGGCTCTTAAAATTGCTCAAGTTTTTAATCTGAAAATAGAAGACCTCTTTGAACTCAGACAAAAAGAGGAAGCATAATTCTTTTCGAGACCTAGTATTAAGTTCATTGATTAATTAGGAATTGAAGCCAAAGGAAAAATCCTTTGAAATAGAAGAAAATGGAGGTTCACAATGATAAAAGACGCTATCCTATCTGAAGATAGAAAATACCGTTACATACTTTCTCGTACTTGGGATGAGACAAAACCTACTGTTCTATTTATTGGATTAAATCCGTCTACGGCTGACGAAAAAACTGATGATCCTACAATTCGAAAGTGTATCAATTATGCTAAATGTTGGGGTTATGGAAAAATCCTAATGGCAAATCTTTTTGCTTTCAGAAGTACTGATCCAAACAAGCTTAACCACGAAGAGGATCCAGTTGGACCAGAAAATGATTCTTATATCCTAAAATCTGCATCTGGAGTAGATTTAATTATTGCATGCTGGGGAAATCCAGGAAGACTTTTTAGTCGTGATAAAGAAGTTATCTCATTGATACCTAACTTACATTGCTTAAAGAGAAATAAAAATGGAACCCCTAGTCATCCACTCTACTTATCCAAAGATATCAAACCTTCCTCATACAAAGGATAGTCCTTTAACTTTTCGAAAAATAAGTATTTTCCAGAAAGTTGTGTAATGTAAAAAGATGTGTATGAAAACTTTAATTTAAGATAAAAAAACCCAATTTGTCAAATTAAGTTAGACAAAAAACCTCTAGCCATTAGCTAGAGGTTTCGATTCAGTCAGGTTTATTGATTTGAAAGTTTACGTTTCAATAAGATAGCGCCTGATAGAACCACTGCTCCTAGGACAATGAATCCAGTAGCTGCGACGTCACCTGTACTTGGGAGAACTTTCTTACGACCTTTACCTTTGCCATCGCCTGTACCTTCAGTTGTTGAAGATGACGGAGTTGGTGTTGGAGTAGGAGTTGTCGTTGAAGATGTAGTCGGTTCTTCGCTTGTAGTCGTAGTTGTTGTTGTTTCGCCTGTCGTAGTTGTCGTTGTTGAATCTTCTTTGGTTGTTGTAGTAGTTGAAGATGTAGTCGGTTCTTCAGTTGTAGTCGTAGTTGTTGTTGTTTCACCTGTAGTGGTTGAAGTAGTAGTCGGCTCTTCAGTCGTCGTAGTCGTTGTGGTGGTTGTAGTCGTTGTAGTCGTGGTTGTTTCTTCCTTCGGATTGACGATCGTCTTGGTTACTGAGTGATCGGCTCCGAAATCTTCAGCATTGACTTCTGTATCTGCAGATTTAATGCTGTAGCCTGCAGGTGCTTCTGTTTCAGTTAAGATATACTTATCTTTTAGCAAAGCACTGACAGTAATGTTCCCGTTTTCGTCGGTTACATACTCACCGATGACTTGGTTGTTCGCTTGACGTACGACCTTGAATTTGGCACCTTGAAGAGGTTGGTTGGCATCATCTACTTTGTGGATATTGATAGTAAATACATAGCCAACACCAGAGCCACCAGCGATTTGTACAGCGGCAGCATTGGTTACTTCTTTCACTACTGTATTTTTTCCTTTTAAGATGGCATCATTTTTTAGGAGTTCGCCATCTACAGGCTCGTAGTTGAGCTCAACGTCGTAAGCAATACGATACTGGTCTTTTTCAGTGATATCGCCTAAGTCAACTACAAAGGATTGACCGTCTTCACTAATGGTCACCTTGTGTTGGTCAGTGACATCTGTTCGATCGCTAAATTGCCATTCACCTGCTACAAAGGCAAAGTTCCCTTTTATGATTTTAATGCTACCAGGCACATAAGAAGCGTTGGTAAATTTCATGTGATCTTCAATGGTCACGCTATTGATATTTTCTCTGGTCCGGTTGACAGAAATGGTATAGGATACCTTCTTGTGATTGTCTGAATTTACCCAGCTCGTCTTTGTCAAAACTTTGGGATTCCCGTCTCCAACTCCCTTGAAGGTTACTTTTCCGCCGACCTTAAGCTCGTTGTTAATGGTGATTTCAATTGGGATTTCTCCTTTTTCAGGGTGCTTCTGGAAATCAATCCGTGCATAGAAGAAGAAGGAGCCGTTAGTGTCAGAGTGTTTCTCAACATAGTCTGTATAGGTGAGGGAAATCGATTTTTTTGCAGCATCTACGGTTGCATGAGCGATGACCTCGTTGGTGTTAATATCTCGAATCTCGAAGCTGTCTGAAGAAATGATAAGGGCATCTGGCACAGTCACGACGGTGGTGTCCCCTGCTTTGACATTTTTTCCAGCTAAATCGTAGGTGGCATTAATTCGGAAAGTAGCCCATTGCTCCAACTCCCAAGTGAGATCTCCACCTTCGTTATTGGTGACGTTGACACTGGTAATCGTGTCCGCAAATCTTCCTGTTACCGAAACAGTCGATGTTTCAGCAGATAATCTATTCAACCCTAAAGTGAATAGGGTGGCTAGTAAACAAAGAACAAATGGGAAAATCCAAAATTTCTTTTTATCCATAAATTTCTTCCTTTTTCATAAAATGGGTGTTTAATAAACAATCCTACTCTTAGTTCAACTAAGACGATCAGTAGGTTTCCAAAAGATGGAGTTGCTATTAAACGACACGGTATTGCGACAGGTTACTCGGTTGTTAGTTACGGTGTTGTTAAGAATGAAATCCTCCCTTTGTTCAAACAATCACAAGATCGTCTTCTTAGATAGATTGTAGCACAAAAAGCACCTTATTTCAACAGTATAACTTTGATTGTTAAAATAAAAATGAGTATAAAATAGATAGGTTAAATAGCTGAAAGGAGAGGGTCTTGAAATAGCTTTCAAAACCCCTTTTTGAAGCAGTAGGTATTGCTTTTTCTCTAAAAAAGCGTATAATCAAAATCATACTATTTAAAGGGAGTCTCTATGAAGAAGAGTTTTATTCATCAGCAAGAAGAAATTTCATTTGTAAAAACAACATTTACTCAATATTTGAAAGACAAACTAGAAGTCGTTGAGGTTCAAGGTCCAATCTTGAGCAAGGTAGGAGATGGGATGCAGGACAACCTATCCGGTGTGGAAAACCCTGTCTCTGTAAAGGTCTTGCAAATTCCTAACGAGACCTATGAAGTCGTTCATTCCCTTGCAAAATGGAAGCGTCATACCTTAGCGCGATTTGGCTTTGGAGAAGGGGAAGGTCTCTTCGTCCATATGAAGGCTCTTCGTCCAGATGAAGATTCGTTGGATGCGACCCACTCAGTTTATGTTGACCAATGGGACTGGGAAAAGGTCATTCCAAATGGGAGCCGTAACCTAGCTTACTTGAAGGAAACGGTTGAAAAAATCTACAAGGCCATTCGTTTGACGGAGTTGGCAGTTGAAGCTCGCTATGATATTGAATCAATCCTGCCGAAGCAAATCACCTTTATCCACACAGAAGAGTTGGTAGAGCGTTATCCTGACTTGACGCCGAAAGAACGGGAAAATGCTATCACTAAAGAATATGGAGCCGTCTTTTTGATTGGGATCGGTGGCGTCTTATCAGATGGCAAGCCGCATGATGGACGGGCACCAGACTATGACGACTGGACAACGGAAACTGAAAATGGCTACAAGGGCTTAAACGGAGATATCCTTGTTTGGAATGATAACTTAGGGGCGGCATTCGAATTATCTTCTATGGGGATTCGGGTTGATGAAGACACCCTCAAGCGCCAGGTTGCTATTACAGGAGATCAAGATCGTTTAGAATTGGAATGGCACCGCGCGCTCTTGAATGGACTCTTTCCACTGACTATCGGAGGTGGGATTGGTCAATCACGGATGGCCATGTTCTTGCTTCGTAAGAAACATATCGGAGAAGTTCAAACCAGCGTCTGGCCTCAAGAAGTTCGCGAACAATATGAAAATATCTTATAAGATAGTTGAAAGTAAAGAAACGAAAAAAATCGAGCCTTGCATGTGATGCGGGCTCGATTTTTATGGGGCTGGAGAAGTTCCCTTTTTCTATTCCTGATGGGCTTGTAGGCTGATTTTATCGCTTGAGCGCTGTCACGGACTAGAAATTATGATAAAATAAATAGTACAAAGCAAGCAAAGGAGTGGTGTCTATGAAATTACAAAAACCAAAAGGAACCCAAGATATCCTGCCACAGGAATCCGCTAAGTGGCAATATGTAGAAGGATTTGCTCGCGAAACCTTTAAAAAATACAATTACGCAGAGATCCGCACACCTATTTTTGAACATTACGAGGTCATTAGTCGTTCGGTAGGGGATACAACGGATATCGTGACCAAGGAGATGTACGACTTCTATGATAAGGGTGATCGTCATATCACGTTGCGTCCGGAAGGGACAGCACCAGTGGTCCGCTCCTATGTTGAAAATAAACTCTTTGCACCAGAGGTTCAAAAACCAAGCAAGGTCTATTATATCGGTCCTATGTTCCGCTATGAGCGTCCTCAGGCTGGCCGTTTGCGTCAATTCCACCAGATTGGTGTAGAGTGTTTTGGATCTAGCAATCCAGCCACAGACGTTGAGACGATTGCCATGGCTGACCAATTCTTCAAAGAAATTGGCATTGAAAATGTCGTCCTCCACTTGAATACCCTTGGTAGCACAGCTAGTCGGGCAGCTTACCGCCAAGCTTTGATCGACTACCTCCTTCCAATGAAGGACCAACTTTCAAAAGATAGTCAACGTCGTCTAGAAGAAAATCCGCTCCGCGTCTTGGACTCAAAAGAAAAAGAAGACAAGCAAGCGGTTGAGAATGCTCCATCTATCCTAGACTACTTGGACGAAGAAAGCCAGGCACACTTTGATGCCGTACGGGCTATGCTAGACGGTCTCGGAATTGACTATGTCATCGATACCAATATGGTACGTGGCCTAGACTACTACAACCACACTATTTTTGAGTTCGTGACAGAAGTAGACGGGAATGAGTTGACCGTTTGTGCGGGAGGTCGTTACGATGGCTTGGTAGAATATTTTGGTGGGCCAGCAACGCCAGGTTTCGGTTTTGGGATGGGACTTGAGCGTCTCTTGTTGATCCTCGATAAACAAGGAGTTGAGCTTCCTGTTGAGACGTCATTGGATGTCTACATTGCTGTGTTGGGTTCAGAAGCAGAAGTAGCTGCCTTGGAATTGGTTCAGGCCCTTCGTCGTCAAGGCTTCATCGCAGAACGTGATTACCTAGGCCGGAAGTTGAAGGCTCAGTTCAAGTCAGCTGACGTCTTTGGGGCCAAAACTATCATTGCCTTAGGTGGTAGCGAGGTTGAAAGTGGGCAAATCACCGTCAAAAACAACCAGACTCGCCAGGAAGTGACCACGTCCATCGAAGAAGTAAAAAATGATTTTCAGACTATTTTGAATCAACTATAAAAAGAAAAGACGGATGCCGAGAAGGTGTCGGTCTTTTTGCATGTCCTCTACTTTCTCCTTGTGGAGAAAGCTGACAGCTGGGCCCATTTTTGATATACTAGTAGGGTATGCATGTGCCCTTTAGCACTTGCAATTCTAGTAAAGGAAAAAACACGGTATGAGTGAAAAAGAAAAAGAATCGCATAAACTTGGCTTGAGTGTCGGGTCCAATTTTCAAGATACTCAAGAGCTACGAAAGGTATTGGAACAATCAATTAGCCGGGAAGAAGAAGTTTTGACGGCTAGTCAACCGGTGGAATCGGAGCAGAACCAGGAAGAGAGCCAGGTTGCTGGAGAAGCGGTGGAAACAGAAGCTTCGACCGGAACTCTAAGTCGCCTATCACAATCTGGTCATCGTCGCAAAGAAAAGGTTGAAGCGAGATCGAAAGACCAAGAGGATGTAGAAGAGACATTAGAAGAGCAAGAAGATGAAAAGTCGTTGGGGCGCTATGCCATTAAGCGACCAGTTCCCTTGTCACTACCAATTGCTCTTAGTGTCCTACTTGGGCTGGTCCATGTAGCCCTTCCTTTTATCAACTTACTGGCGACCAACCAACAAACCCAGGACTTATATGCCGGTTGGGCAATGTCTCAAGGTCAAGTTCCCTATGGTCATTTCTTTGGGGTCAATGGCTTGCTCTACTACGGGATCAGCGCTTTAGGAAGTTTGCTAGGAGGTCAAGTTCTCCTGGTGGTCTTCCAGATTTTAGCTTACTTTTTTGCTGGGACGAGCCTGTATCGGATGGTCAGAAGCTTGGTTGCAAGTGAAAAAATTGCAGGACAAGTTCAGCTACTCTTCTACCTACTTGCTGGAGTGCTTGGATTTGGCGGCAATTACGCTGTCTTTTATGCCCTGCCCTTCCTATTTGGCTCTATGAATTTCATTCTCGCTTATCTAGAGGGTGAGAAAACAGATGAATCCTTTGTCGCCTATGGCGCAGGAGCCTGTTTGGCCTTTATGATGGTGCCATGGCTGAGTGTGATTTTTTATCTGCTTGCTTTTCTTGGATTGACAGCCTATCATGTGAAGCAAAAGAAATTTGCCCACGGCTTCTATCAATTCCTTGCTGCCCTCTTGGGATTCTCTCTTCTTTTCTATCCCTTAGGCTACATCACCGTGTGGAACGGCTCCTTTGGGTATGCAATCCATCAGACCTTGTATAGTCTCCGCTCCCTCCAGTTTGATGCGGGGCACCTATTTGCCAACCTAGTTTATTACTGTTTATTGCTGTTAACGCTTGGTTTCGCTTCAGCTTTCGTCATGTCCTTCCGAAAAGTATCGACAAGCGGTCAATGTGTGATTCGGTTTATGAGTTGGTTTGGTCTTCTGCTGGTTGCCACTGTTGTGGTTGGGACACCAGAGCAAGGGGCCTATCAGTTCCTTAGCCTCTTGCCTTTTGGTCTCCCCTTGTTCGCTCTTTGGTTTGCGGGAGAAGAGTCCACTTATCAGCGCCGAAAGATGAAGAACAATTCAATCTGGGACCTTTATTTCTCCAGTCAAGCCTTCCTACCGATTTTGGCAATGGCTTATTTAGTAGGCTATCCAGTTGTGAATCAATTGGTTCTCCAAAACAATCTAGCAAGTGAACGAAGCACCATTGCCCAGTATATCAAGAGTCATAGCGATTCCAAAGATACTATCTATGCTTGGGATCAGACGGCCCATCTCTATCAAGAAAGTGGTCGCTTAGCGGCTTCAGCCCTCCTAACTCCGACGGCCTATCTAAGTCCGAGGGAAAATCGAACCAATCTGATCAATCAGATTAAGCAAGCCAGGCCGAAGTTTATTGTGGTCAATAAGGACCTAGATGTAACGTCTGCTCTGCAGAAAGTTCTAACCAAAAATTATGAAAAAGTGAACCAGAAGGGTTCGCAGTACACCTTGTACCAATATAAATAGACTATCAATATCTTGTGGTTTTGAAATGAAATAACATTTTTTGCCACAAGATATTGATTTTTTATTTTTGAGTGATATAATATGGGGTGAATTGTATTTGTATAAAAAAGAAAGTGGGCGAGCGTATGATAACGTTACGAGAAGAGCATATCCAAAGTCTCCCCCAACTCTTTGTGGAAAAGAGAGATGGGCGGAAGGTCAAGTTTGATGTCGATAAAATATACCGTGCTTTGGTTAAGGCAACAGAAGAAGTGACAGGCCTCACTCCAGCCTTGGAAGCGAAATTAGAAACCGTTACAGACCGGATCGTGGCTGAAATTTTGGAACGCTTCCCTCGTGGCGTAAAAATCTACGAGATTCAAAATGTCGTTGAGCACGAGTTATTACAAGCCAATGAATATGCGATTGCAGAGAGCTATATTACCTATCGGACTCAGCGGGATTTTGAGCGCTCAAAAGCGACGGATATTAACTTTACCATTGGCAAACTCCTCAATAAGGACCAAGCAGTGGTGAATGAAAACGCCAATAAGGACAGCGATGTTTTCAACACCCAGCGTGATCTGACTGCGGGGATTGTCGGAAAATCTATTGGTCTCAAAATGTTACCCAAGCACGTGGCCAATGCCCACCAAAAAGGGGATATCCACTACCATGATTTGGATTATAGCCCTTATACTCCAATGACTAACTGTTGCTTGATCGATTTTGAAGGTATGTTAAAGAATGGCTTTAAGATTGGGAATGCAGAAGTAGAAAGTCCTAAATCCATCCAAACTGCAACGGCTCAAATCTCGCAAATTATTGCCAATGTGGCCTCTAGCCAGTATGGTGGTTGCTCGGCAGACCGGATCGATGAAGTTTTGGCCCCTTATGCAGAAAAGAATTATAAGAAGCACTTGAAGGATGCTGAGGAGTGGGTTCTCCCTGAAAAACGCGAGGACTATGCTTGGCAAAAAACGAAAAAAGATATCTATGATGCCATGCAATCGCTGGAATACGAGATCAATACCCTCTTTACCTCCAATGGACAAACTCCCTTCACCTCGCTAGGCTTCGGTCTCGGAACCAATCGTTTCGAACGGGAAATTCAAAAGGCCATTCTGGAAATTCGAATTAAGGGACTCGGTTCAGAACACCGGACCGCTATTTTTCCGAAGTTGATTTTCACCTTGAAGAGAGGCCTCAACTTAGAGCCGGGGAGTCCCAATTATGACATCAAACAGTTGGCCTTGGAATGTGCAACCAAACGCATGTATCCGGATGTCCTCTCATATGATAAGATTGTCGAATTGACGGGCTCCTTCAAGGTACCCATGGGCTGTCGTTCTTTCCTTCAAGGGTGGAAGGATGAAAATGGTGTCGAAGTCAATTCTGGCCGGATGAATCTGGGAGTTGTGACGGTTAATTTGCCCCGGATTGCCTTGGAATCTGGCGGAGACAAGGAAAAGTTCTGGGAAATCTTTAATGAGCGGATGAACATCGCGGAAGATGCTTTGGTCTATCGGGTAGAGCGGACCAAGGAAGCAACCCCAGCTAATGCACCGATTCTTTATCAATATGGCGCTTTTGGGAAACGCTTGGGCAAATACGACCAGGTAGACCAACTTTTCCGCAACCGTAGAGCGACGATTTCACTCGGCTATATTGGATTGTATGAAGTGGCGACGGTCTTTTATGGGCCTAATTGGGAAGAAAATCCAGAAGCCAAACAATTTACAATCGAGATTATTAAGGATATGAAGAAACGGGTCGAAGAATGGTCCGATCAGTATGACTACCACTTCTCCATCTATTCGACACCGTCAGAAAGCTTGACAGACCGCTTCTGTCGCTTGGACACGGAGAAATTTGGGAAGGTTCCGGATATCACAGACAAGGAATATTACACCAATAGTTTCCACTACGATGTCCGCAAGAACCCAACCCCGTTTGAGAAATTGGACTTTGAAAAAGTCTATCCAGAAGCTGGAGCGACGGGTGGCTTTATCCACTATTGTGAGTACCCAGTTCTCCAACAAAATCCAAAAGCCCTTGAAGCGGTTTGGGATTATGCCTATGACAGGGTCGGTTATCTCGGAACCAATACGCCAATCGACCGTTGCTACAAGTGTGATTTCGAAGGGGACTTCGCGCCAACCGAACGTGGTTTTACTTGCCCAAACTGTGGCAATAGTGACCCCAAGACAGTGGATGTCGTCAAACGGACCTGTGGCTATCTAGGAAATCCTCAAGCTCGCCCCATGGTCAATGGCCGCCATAAGGAAATCGCTGCGCGGGTTAAACACATGAACGGGTCTACTATCAAATCAGCTGGACACCAAGTGAAAGATTAGAAAAGGAAGATTATGGGAAAATACCAATTAGACGATAAGGGCAAGGCTCAGGTACAACGATTCCACGAAAAACATTCGACAGGCGGAATCAATAAAAAAGACCGGGTAGCCAGCCTGAGAGAGCAATTTTTAAAGAAAGCTAAGAAAAAATAAAAGTGAGAGTTCGCTCTCGCTTTTCTCGTATGGGGAGGTAAAGATGGAATTACGCAGACCAACTCTAGCAGATAAAGAAACTGTATTAGACATGATGACAGAGTTTGAAGAGACCCAATCAGCCCATGACGGTGGATTTTGGGATGCTGAAGCTTTTGTTTATGAAGACTGGTTGAAAAGCAACCGTGATATGGAAATGGGGCTAGGGATCCCTGATGGTTGGGTGCCTGCTGTTCAGTTAGTCGCTTTTGCTAGAGACGGTCAAGCGGTTGGCTTTCTCAACCTCCGATTGCGTCTGAGTGACTATCTCCTAGAGGAGGGTGGGCATATTGGTTATTCCATCCGTCCCTCTGAACAGGGCAAGGGCTATGCCAAGGAAGCTCTCCGTCAAGGTCTTCAAGTAGCTAAGGAGAAGAACATCCATCTTGCTCTGGTGACCTGCAGTATTGACAATCCGGCTAGTCGAGCTGTTATCTTAGCTAACGGTGGCCAGTTGGAGGATGTTCGAAATGGAACGGAGCGTTATTGGATAGAGGTGGAGTAGAAGGATGACATGGAATACACCAAAACCAGGCGAATGGAAAAGCGAGGAACTGAGTCAAGGTCGGATTATCGATTACAAGGCCTTTAACTTTGTCGATGGCGAAGGCGTGCGCAACTCCATTTATGTGGCAGGATGCATGTTTCACTGCGAGGGCTGTTACAATGTAGCCACCTGGTCTTTCAATGCAGGAATTCCCTACACCAAAGAGTTGGAAGAGCAGATCATGGAGGATTTGGCCCAACCCTATGTTCAGGGCTTGACCCTGCTTGGGGGTGAACCTTTTCTCAACACTGGCATCCTGCTGCCCTTGGTCAAGCGGGTGAAAAGAGAACTCCCTGACAAAGATATCTGGTCTTGGACCGGTTACACCTGGGAAGAAATGATGCTGGAGACACCGGACAAACTGGAGCTACTTTCTCTGATTGATATTCTGGTGGATGGTCGCTATGATAAGAGCAAGCGCAACCTGATGTTGCAGTTCCGAGGCTCTTCTAACCAGCGGATCATCGATGTCCAACAGTCCCTCAAAGAAGGAAAAGTCGTCATCTGGGACAAGCTCAATGATGGCAAGGAATCCTATGAACAAGTGAAAAGAGAGTAGCGAGAGTCGGGGGGCAGATAAATCGATGAAGAGAGGTTTTCGTTGATTTTCAGTTTGCAAGAAGGGAGCTCTTTTTCAGACAATTTCATTCTCACTGATAAAATTCAGAAGAATTCATGGTATAATGGAATAGATTGTACAAAAGCTAGAACAGTCTAGCCCGTACAGTGAAGGAACAGAATGAGGAAATTTACATGACATTAGTTTATCAATCAACGCGTGATGCGAAAAATACTGTTACAGCCAGCCAGGCGATTTTGCAAGGTTTGGCTACTGATGGTGGCTTGTTCACTCCAGTGAGCTATCCAAAGGTGGACTTGGACTTTGACATATTAAAAGACGCTTCTTACCAAGAAGTTGCGAAACTGGTCTTGTCAGCCTTCTTGGATGACTTTACAGCAGAAGAGTTAGACTACTGTATCACCAATGCCTATGACAGCAAGTTTGATACACCAGCTATTGCCCCTCTTGTCAAACTTGATGGCCAGTACAACTTGGAATTGTTCCACGGTTCAACCATCGCCTTTAAAGATATGGCCTTGTCTATCTTGCCATACTTTATGACAACTGCTGCCAAGAAGCACGGCTTGGAAAACAAGATTGTCATCTTGACAGCGACATCTGGAGATACTGGAAAAGCTGCTATGGCAGGTTTTGCGGATGTTCCAGGTACTGAGATTATCGTCTTTTATCCAAAGGACGGTGTCAGCAAGGTACAAGAGTTGCAAATGACCACACAAACTGGGGACAATACCCATGTGATCGCTATTGATGGAAACTTTGACAATGCCCAGACCAATGTGAAACACATGTTCAATGATGTAGCCCTTCGTGAGAAATTGGCAGCTAACAAGCTTCAGTTCTCATCAGCTAACTCTATGAATATCGGTCGTTTGGTCCCACAGATTGTCTATTATGTTTATGCCTACGCTCAGCTTGTTAAAACTGGTGAGATTAAGGCTGGTGACAAGGTTAACTTCACCGTACCGACAGGAAACTTCGGTAATATCTTGGCTGCCTTTTATGCTAAACAAATCGGCCTACCAGTTGGCAAGTTGATCTGTGCTTCAAATGATAACAATGTCTTGACAGACTTCTTTAAAACTCGTGTCTATGACAAGAAGCGTGAGTTTAAGGTAACTACCAGCCCATCTATGGATATCTTAGTCTCTTCAAACTTGGAGCGCTTGATTTTCCATCTTTTGGGAAATGATGCGGTTAAGACAGCTGAACTTATGAATGCTTTGAATAGCCAAGGTCAGTATGAGTTGACTGATTTTGATGCGGAGATTCTTGACCTTTTTGCGGCTGAATATGCGACTGAAGCAGAAACAGCTGCAGAAATCAAACGTGTTTACGAATCAGATTCTTATATTGAGGATCCTCATACAGCAGTTGCCTCAGCCGTATATAAAAAATACCAAGTAGCGACAGGTGATGCGACCAAGACCGTGATTGCATCAACTGCTAGTCCATACAAGTTCCCAGTAGTTGCAGTAGAAGCTGTAACTGGAAAATTAGGACTTAGCGACTTTGAAGCCTTGGCACAGTTGCATGAGATTTCAGGCGTTGCCTTGCCACCAGCAGTGGATGGTCTTGAAACAGCTCCAGTTCGTCACAAGACAACTGTTGCAGCAGCAGAGATGCAGTCTGCAGTAGAAACTTATCTAGGACTTTAAAAGAGAGGAAGTAAACTCGGTTGGGAAACTAACTGAGTTTCTTTTCATCAGGAGGAAAGTGTGTCTCGTCAACAACAAGTAGATCGACAAATTTTAAGGATTGCCCTTCCAGCCATCGGAGAAAATTTTCTCCAAATGCTCATGGGGATGGTAGATAGCTACTTGGTCGCTCAGTTGGGTTTAGTAGCCGTATCGGGTGTATCCGTTGCAGGTAATATCATCACGATTTACCAAGCTATTTTTATCGCCCTTGGAGCAGCGGTCGTGAGTCTCTTGTCCAAAAGTATGGGACAAAAAAATCGGCAGGCCATAGCTCGTCAAGCCACTGAGTCTATCAAAGTAACGGTTTTAATAAGTCTTGTTTTAGGGACTTTATCCCTCTGCTTTGGCAAGGAATTGATTGCCCTCTTGGGGGTTGAAGCAGCCGTTGCAGAAGCAGGAGGGATTTACTTATCTCTTGTCGGAGGAAGTATTTTGCTTTTGGGGCTGATGACGACTTTTGGAGCCCTAGTCCGTGTGGCCCACAATCCGCGAGTACCTATGTATGTCAGTTTGTTGACCAATGTTTTAAATGCTCTGCTATCGAGCATCTTGATATTTGTTTTTGGGCTAGGCATCGCTGGGGCTGCCTTAGGAACGGTTCTCTCTCGCCTATTAGGGACTTACTTGCTCTGGCGTCAGGTTCAACTTCCCTTCGCTTCTTTTCGTTGGGGATTGGATCGAGATTTGCTCTCCCTGGCCTTGCCTGCTGCTGGTGAACGCCTCATGATGCGAGCAGGGGATATTGTTATCATTGCTATGGTCGCTGTTTTTGGTACTAGAGCAGTAGCTGGGAATGCCATTGGGGAAGTCTTGACCCAGTTCAACTATATGCCGGCTTTTGGGATTGCGACAGCGACAGTCATGTTGGTCGCCAAAAGTTTGGGACAGAATGATTGGCAAGGGATCAAGCAAATCACCAATCGGAGTTTCTGGCTCTCCTTTCTCGCCATGTTTCCCCTCGCCCTTACTATTTTCTTATTTGGAAGTCCTTTAACAGCCCTTTACACCAAGGATTCAGGAGCTCTTGCCGCTTCCTTATCCGTCATTTTGTTTTCCTTGCTTGGAACACCTCTGACAGCTGGAACGGTCATCTATACGGCTGTCTGGCAAGGTCTGGGTAACGCCCGCCTTCCTTTTTATGCGACCACGATCGGCATGTGGGTGATTCGGATTGGCTCAGGTTATCTGATGGGAGTTATCCTCGGTTGGGGCTTGCCAGGTATTTGGGCAGGTACCCTCTTGGATAATGGTTTTCGCTGGATTTTCTTAAAAACACTCTATCATCGGACATGGAAGGAATAAAATGTATGACACGAGCTTTTATTTGGGATTTGGATGGGACTCTTTTGGATTCTTATGAAGCGATTTTAGATGGGATTGCTGAGACTTATGCCCATTACTCTCTGGACTTTGATCGAGAAGCGGTCCATGCTTTTATCCTTCAACAATCCGTCCAGGCACTTCTTGAAGAAGTGGCTAGAGAACATGGTTTGGATGCGGAGGAGATGAATAGTTATCGCGCGTCTAGCCTGCGTGAGAAAAACGCCCAAGTGCATCTGATGCCAGGAGCTAGAGACACTCTAGCTTGGGCTAAAGAGGAAGGGATTGCCCAATTTGTCTATACCCACAAGGGGAAAAATGCTTATCCAATTCTGGAAGATCTAGGGATCTTATCCTATTTTCAAGAGATTGTCACAACGGACAATGGCTTTAGGAGAAAACCAGACCCAGAAGGAGTCGATTATCTAGTGGATAAGTATCAACTGGATCGGAGCGAGACCTATTATATTGGAGATCGAACCTTGGATGTTGATCTGGCAGACAATGCAGGAATCGGGAGTATTAATTTTTTGAATTACAAGCCGGATGTCAATCATGCGATTCGTCATTTGGATGACATTCGCCTCTATTTTGAAGAAGAAAAAAGTTAACTTATTTAACAAAGCTAGGCTTCTTTGTTGCTGGAAAGGCGCTATGAAAAGAATCCGTAAACAATTTGTTTTGGAAATGAAATAATTCCTTAAGAAATCTTTAAGATAAATCCGATATAATAAAACCATAAACAAAGACCTCCTAACTTTGTTTATGAAATCCTAAAACTTTTCTTTTTCATAATAATCTCCCTAAAAGGCCACCAAATCCGGTGGTCTTTTACCTTGCTTTTCTTAGGAGGAAATCATTTCGTTTGAGGTGAGCAAATTTATTGCTTCGACTTTTTTTAAATGATATACTTGATAAATCAATTATTGATAAGTCAATAAAAAGATCGGAGAGAAGGAATGTCAGAAATGCATGACTTGCTTTATCAGTTGAAGCTAGCTGATCAGTCTTCAACCCAATTATTTGAAAAACAATTGGGCATTAGTCTGACTCGTTATCAGATGCTTCAGTTGTTAGTAGCAGAAGCGCCTTGTAGCCAAGCGGCCCTTCAGGAGAAACTAGCAATTGACCCTGCAGCCTTAACCCGCCACTTCAAAGTCTTAGAAGCTAGTGGCTATGTTACTCGTACTCGCAATCCAGAAAATCAACGGGAGATTGTGGTGGAACTTACGGAGCTTGCCAGAGATCGGTTGTTGGTCCATCCTCCAGCACATCATCTACAGGTAAAAGGCCAGATGGATCAGATTCTTTCTGAAAAAGAGCGGAATCAGTTGAGTCACCTACTCGAAAAGTTGGTGTCTGGCCTTGAGCAAATTACATTTTAAAAGGAGAATAATATGTCTGTCTTAACCATTGTTTTAGCAAGCCTTGCTGCTTTTGAGCATTTCTATATTTTTTATCTTGAGAGTTTAGCAACTCACTCGGCATCGACTAGTCGTGTCTTTAATATGGATCAGGAAGAATTGCATCGTCCATCTGTGACGGCTCTCTTCAAAAACCAAGGCATTTATAATGCTCTGATTGGTGTCTTCCTCCTTTACGGCCTCTTTATAGCTAGAAATAGTGAAATTGTCACGATCTTTCTGCTCTTTATTATTGGTGCAGCAGCTTATGGGGCTGTAACTTCTAATAAAAAAATTATCTTGACCCAAGGTGGTCCTGCAATTTTGGCTTTGTTTAGTATCCTCTTTTTGGGATAAAAAGGACGTGCCGCTAAGGCTCTTTGAGCTGATTTTATTAAATTAGTGTATAAAAAAAGACTAAAAATTTTATTGGCTTTCTAAGAAAAAGGGTTATAATGCTAGCAACAGAAAAGTAATGAGTCAGCTATTTTCAGGGAGCTTGTGGGAATTATGAACAAGCAATAGCGACTGATGAAAATTGGACTGTTATGATCAATGAATTCTAACCCATGTGAATTCGGTTGGCACCCCTTATCGTGCAACTCCTTGAGAGAGGAGATAGAGATGTAGGGAAAGACCAGCTATTTTTCCCTATAAAAGAGGTGGCACCGCGGACAACACGCCCTCACACAGTTTTTTGTGTGAGGGCTTTTCTATGTGCCTTAGCAAGCGGAGCGAGCTTAGGCACATAGATCCCAAAGAGAAAATAGAGTGTGGGATAACCTTGATCGCCTTAGCAAGCGAAGCAGGGTGCGGTTGAATTCATTAGAATATAAGAGTTCTAGAAGAGAGGTTTCTGATATGAAAAAAGTTTTATCTGCTGATGTGTTGAGTCCAATTTTGGCTTATATGCGTTTGGATGCGCCCCATAAAATGATCTTGGAGTCGATCCCTCGTGAAAAAGAGAATGCACATTTTTCAATTGTAGACTATCGGCCGGTCAGTGAAGTCAAGTTTGAACATGGCGTCCTCTATTACAATGATCAAATTGTTGAAGAGGATCCTTTGGACCTTTTGAATCAAGGTGTTACAATAATAAGGTGTAGATAGCTATATCGATTTTGAGTTGAAGCATAATCGTAAAGTTTGTTCTGCATAATGAGGCAATATACTGTCCAAATGAGACAACGTATAGAGGCAATCGCTTGTGGCTTAGTTGAAGCTATTGGTGATTGCCTTTTTCGTTTCTCGTAGAAGTAAGCGATAGGGCAAGGATTGGTAGGGCTAGCTAATGCACTTGAACAAGATTTTTCTAACACAGGGATTACCTTATTTAGTGGGTGTCCCTTGGTGAGAACGATCTCAAACTCTCACTCAGTTGAGGCAATTCCTTGTCAGAAGGGGAACTAACACGCCTTTCTCTAAGCAAATAACAGAACGATAACAAAAAAAGACGAAAGTGCAAGAATGTTAAAAAGTGAGAAATCCCTACAATTTTTTTCAAAAAATTGCCTTTTGTTGACTAAAAAGCTACAAAAATAGAAATATAAACAAACATTTAGTGTTATAAAAACGGATTTGAAACCCCAAGAGGGGAAAATATAAAAAAATTACATTCTCGAGAAAAAGGAATAATAAAAATATTACAAATATTACAAATATTTATTTGATCAATTAAACAAAAGAAAAGAAATAGCGCTTTGGAAATGGAAACAGACAATTGTCAGACGATTTAATGTATGTTAAGTTTCAAAATATAAAAAACTAAAAAATTCAACAAACATAATAGTTTATTTTTGTTGAAAAAATAACCATATAGTGGTAGAATATCAAAAAGTGTAATTGTCTTGTAATCCATGTAATATATTTGACTAATTATATCAATTATTACGAAGAAAGTAAGACAAGATAGATAAAAAATGAAACTCCAAGGAGAAAGGTACCTATGAGTATACTGGAGAACATTTTTTGCGAGAATAAAAAGGAGATTTTATGAAAAGGGATAGATGGTGGCTCCCCTTCCTAGCAGTGGGAGTCATAGCAGTGTCAGCAATAGGTTTGTTGTATTACAACAGTCCTATTCGGAACAAGAGTTCAGGTATATCGGATAGTGCAAAGACAACAGCGAGTAGTAGAGAGAATACAGCTCTTGAACTAGTTGGTCAACAACTACCAGAATTTAAAATGACGGATCAGAAGGATCAAGAACTGAAAAGTTCCAACCAGTATGAGAAACCGATGCTCGTTGTAGAGTGGGCTAGTTGGTGTCCGCACTGCCAAAGGCAACTTCCAATTGTTCAGCAGATGTATGAGAAGTATGGGAAGAGGATCGATTTTGTGATGCTGAATATGATGGAAAAGGGCAAGGAGACTAAAGAGTCCGCCGATCAGTATATAAAGGATAAAGGTTTTACCTTCCCTTACTATTACGATCGCGACCAATCTGCTGCAGATGCTCTGCAAGTCCAAACGATTCCTAGCATCTACTTCGTGGACAAGGATCAACAAGTCACCCGAGTGGCTGTCGATCACTTAGACCAAGAGGAGTTTGAGGAAGCGTTAGAAACATTACTAAACAATTAATTTCTATAGAAGAGAAAAATAAAAAAAGGAGGACGGAGCTCCGAAAAGCTCCAAGGAGATTATGAAAAATTTTTGTAAAAAGATTTTCATGTTGTTTGCAATCTTGTTTATGTCTTTGCCTGCAAACTTAACAAGTGCTCTTGTAACTCATGCCCGAGCGGAAGAGAACATTGTTACCACGCAAGGAAACAAGAACACCAAGATCACACAAAACGGATGTTCGCGCAAGATTGAAAAGACAGAAGAAATTCACTGGCGACTTCCAAGAAAACCAATTGACTTGGTCATCTTGCAGGATGCGAGTGGATCATTCGCTAACACCATTCCAGGTGTTAAAAAGGCCTTGAAGACCTTAACGACATTTGTCAGTGAAGAAGACTACGATGAGAACAATCCTCGTTTGGTCAAGACTGATGATCCGGATACATCAGACCGTGTCATGGTTGCTAGCTTCCAAGGTGTAGATGGATACAATTATTACAACAACGATACCTTTACAGGTAAACCAGATGTATATGGTGGTTGGGGTGCGAAATACGATTATCAATACAAATCTTCTGGTTTGACGACAGATCAAAACGCTATCCACAGCTTTATCGACAACATCAGTGTAGCAGGGGGAACTCCAACAGTTCCTGCCATCGAAGATGCTATCAAGCAATACAATGCTAACAAAGGTAGCATGGCCAACGAGCGTAAGACAGTCTTCCTTGTGATTACCGACGGTGTTGCCAACGGGAAACGTGACGCTGATGGTAAGGTTCGAATTGACTATAGTGGCACTCGAAATCGAAAACTTCAAAAAGCATGGAGCTATAACCAACTTTCTGAAGCTTCCCAAGACATCATGGGTCGTGTAAACGAAGTAAAAGATGCTGGGAACACTCTTAAAGGAGTGGTTGGGCCAAACGGAACTGTAGTTGTAGGTTTCTGGGAAGACGTAGCACTGTTTAACAATGATAAGGCTCAGTACTACGATGTCTACTTGAATGGTTTCGGTAATTACTTTAATATCGGAGACAACCGTTCTGTTCAGGAAATCTTCCATGAAGCCCTTCAAGGGATGGCTTCTCCAGATAAAGAAGTAAATGGCAAAAACGTTTCCTTCTATGTTAATGAACAAGACAATATCGACAAATTCTCAGCTCGCGTTTTGGAATCTGTTGGTGCTGCCTTGGTCAAGGAAGATATCAAGGGTGAATTTGATGTCACTCCAGGCTACAAGGTAGATGCTGTTCGAATCAATGGGAAGAAGATTGTTTCTGAGGTCAAAGATTCTACCAAGGAAATCCGTGGTAAGATTGAACAGAATGGTGACAAGGTTACCATCTCTGTTCCAGAAAGTGTCTTCAACCCTGGTAAGAACAACTTCGACTACGACTTGAGTAAAGAAGCTCATGCCGAACAAGTGGACGAAGATGATGAACAAGATCCTCCAGCGGGTTACCAACCAACTAAAGAACAAGTTCAAGTTCCTGAGTTGACTGGTAAGTTTAAGGTTGGTGACTTCGAAACTCAAACAATTGGGGGTCACAACGAAACAGTAGAAGTTCAAAAACTTGAATACTGTTACCCAAGTGCGACCAAGAAGATCGAAGACCAAGATCTTAGCAACGATACAGGTACCATTGAAGACCCACTTCAATTGACTAAAAAACCAGCTTATGCAGCTAACTTGTCTGATAAAGCTGAAGAATTTACGTATACAGTAAACTACAACTTCAACAACGTTCCTTATGAATTCAAGAAGAACGTTATGTTAACAGACCCATTGGACTACCGCTTGGAAGTGGTAGGTCACTCTGCGACTGGTCCTAATGGTCCTCTAACAACTCGTGTCGTGAAAGGTCAAGACAGTGCTGGGAACGAACGCAACATTGTCGTGGCAGATGTGCCAAGCGACGGGACAGACTACAACTATTTGGTCTTGAAACAAGCCGAACTTAAGATTACGGTTAAATTGAAAGAAGAATTCCGTAAGGACCAAGCAAGTAAGAATTACTTAGCTCTTCTTCAAGACAGCAACGGCTTTGGTTTGGTCAACCAAGGGAATATCATGTGGAATGGTGAAGATGATTCTCCAAACCCAGACCCTCACGCTAAGACAGCAGACAAGCCAAGTACCATCCGTCGTTCAAACCCTGTTTATGTAAAACCTCCATTGTCAACTGACATCGAGAAGAAAGTAAACGAAAAAGAACATGCGGACCTTGCGACAGAAGATGAACTCTTCGAATACAAGGTATCTGTTCCATGGCCAGGTACAGCTGACAAGTTCACTGTAACCGATACAGTCGTTCCAGAATTGGAAGTTCAAGAAAGCACCATCAAAGCAACTATTGATGGAAAAACTTATGCGGCCCTCACTAAGGCAACGACCCTAAAAGATCAAACTGTTGAAATCAGCTTGGATAAAGCTGATATGGATCGTTTGACACATTTGATTAACCGTCGTGGTGGCGATGAAGTTAAAAAACTTGACTTAGTCTTCCAGGCTAAGATCCGTCCAAATGCTGACTTGAGCAAGTACAAGAAGAACGGAACCATCAAGGTGCCTAATAAGGCAGATGTTTCCTTGAACGACATCAAGAAAACTTCTAATGAAGTAACCGTTACTCCACCGAAACCAAAAGAACCAACGGTAGAGAAGAAAATCAATGAAACCTTAGAAGATTACCAAACCTTCGAAGGTCAACCATATACCTACAACATTTCAACAGCTATCCCAGCAGATGTTTCTTCTTATAAGAAATTTGTCATCAGCGATACGCTTGATAACGATTTGGAATTCGATGGAGAAGCAACTATTAAGGGAGATGCTGCGGATCTCTTCACAGTAGAAAAGAACGGTCAAACTGTTACAGCTACTGTGAAACCAGGCAAGTTTAAAGACCTTGCTAAATACTCAACGGTTGAGTTGATCATCCCTGCCAAAGTGAAACAAGGCGTGTCAGGTAAAGTCATCGACAACAAAGCCAAAGTTGAGTACACAAACAAGAGCAATGTGGACAAAGAAGTGGAATCAACTCCAGTTCATGTTACTCCTCCACCTGTAACCAAGAAGATCAATGAAAACCTTGATCACTTGGATATCCCAACAGGAGAACAATACAAATACAACATCAAGACAAAACTTCCAACAGATATTAAAGATTACAAGAAATTTGTGATCACAGATACCTTGGAAAATGAATTGTCTGTCATCAATGAAGGTGAAACAAAACCTGTCATTAAAGGTGCAGCAGCAGCATTCTTCGACGTCGAAGTTCAAGGTCAAACAGTAACGGCCACGATGAAGAACTTTGCAACTGCTGCGGATCTTGCAGGTCAAGAAGTTGAACTTGAAATTCCTGCTAAGATCAATGATGGTGTAACTCGTGTTAAGATCCCGAATACAGCTAAAATCAGCTACACTGATAAGAACGACCACAGTGGTGAGAAAGAGACTAAACCAGTAACGGTTACTCCTCCATCAGAACCAACTGTCAAGAAGAAAATCAATGAGAAGCTGGATACAGCCGTAATCGGAGCTGAAACAGACTACACATACAACATCAAGGCTAAATTGCCAAACGATATCACTTCTTACAAATCATTTGTGATCACGGATACCTTGGATGAAAATCTCCAAGCCGGTGAAGCAACAATCGCTGGTGAAGCTAACAAATTCTTCACGGTAACAGTAACTGGTCAAACAGTAACGGCTACGATGAAGGACTTTGAAAATGCTGGCGACTACGCTGATAAAGAAGTTGAACTCGTTATTAAGGCGAAAGTGAAGAAAGAATCAACTGCAGAAGCGATTGAAAACAAAGCTAAAATCACTTACACCAATAAGAACGATCAGCAAGGTGAGAAAGAAACAAAACCAGTAACGGTTACTCCTCCACCAATCACGAAGAAAGTAAACGATCAAGAACATGCTGACTTGAATAAATTTAGCGAAAGCTTTACTTATACAGTCGACACGAAAGTTCCTGAAGTTGCTGATAAGTTTGAAGTATCAGACCAACTGGTTAATGAATTAACCTTTGATGGAGATGCAACTATCGAAGTGGATGGCCAAAAAGCAACAGACCTTACTGTTCAAACCAACGGTCAAACACTCACTGTAACCTTTGATAAAGACCAAGTGAAGAAATATGCTGGTAAAGCTGTTCATATTACCTTCAAGGCTAAGATCAAAGACAATGTCTCATATGATGCCCTTCTAGCTGCTTATCCAAATCCAGCTGGAGATAAGCCTTTAGTGCCAAATACTGCAAGCTTCATCATTAATGACAACCCAGATTCTAAGAAAGAATCAACTCCTGTAACTGTAACTCCTCCTCCAACCACAACACCTGAGTTGAAGAAGAAAGTCAACGGTCAAGAACGTTACGAATTAGCGAAACGTGATGAAGAGTTTACCTATACTCTTACAACAGAAATGCCTGCTAATGCATCGATCTTTGAAATCACTGACGAATTGAAAGATGTCTTGCAATTTGTAGGTAAAGATGGATCTGCAACTGTGAAGATTGATGGGAAAGACGCTGGTAAGAAAGCGACTGTGACAGTCAAAGATCAAACCATCAAGATTGCCTTTGCAGAAGCCTCTGTGAAAGCAGATGCTGGCAAGTCTATCGAAGTAACCTTCAAGGCTAAGATCAAGGATGGCGCAAACCTTGCAGCTTACATCACCCCTGCAGGTACAACTGAAATTCCGAACAAAGCTTCTTATGATATTGATAACAATCCGAAATACCATAAGGACTCTAACGAAGTTCCGGTAACACCTCCAACACCAGGTGAGCCAGGCATCAAGAAAGATGTCAACGGAAAAGAAGCTGAAACATTGAAGACAGCTACTGAAGAATTTACCTACAATGTAAATACAGAAGTACCAGCAGATGCAACAGCCTTTGCGGTTAAAGATACCTTAGTAGATGTTCTTGAGTTCGCTGATGGTACAGGTCGTGCAACTGCAACTCTTGGCGAAGAAGCTCTTGCTCCTGAACAAATCAAGATTGAAGGTCAAACCATTACCTTGACCCTTACAGAAGACCAAGTCAAGGCTAACGGTGGTAAAGCTGTTAAATTGACCTTCTCTGCTAAGATTAAAGCAAATGCGGACCTTTCAGCTTACATCAAAGATGGTAAGACAGAAGTTCCAAACAAGGCAAGCTACACAGCTGGCTTCCCTAACAAACCTGAGGTGAACAAAGACTCCAACGAAGTTCCGGTAACACCTCCAACACCAAATGAGCCAGAAATCAAGAAAGATGTTAACGACAAAGAAGCTGCGACTCTTGACAAACGCGATGAAGTCTTTACATATAATGTAACGACAGAAGTGCCTCAAGCAGCAACAGCCTTTGCAGTAACCGATACCTTGGTAGATGTTCTCGAATTTGCTGGTTCTTCAAGTGCAAGCTTGAACGGCAAAGAATTGAAGGCTGAACAAATCAAGATTGACGGCCAAACCATTACCTTGACCCTTACAGAAGACCAAGTCAAAGCCAACGCTGGTAAAGCGGTGAAATTGAGCTTCACAGCCAAGATCAAGGATGGCGCAAACCTTTCAGCTTACGTCAAAGATGGTAAGACTGAGGTTCCAAACAAGGCAAGCTACGTTGCGGACTTCCCTAATAAACCAGGCTTTAGAAAAGATTCTAATGTAGTCCCAGTTACTCCTCCAACTCCGAAAGAACCAGAGATCAAGAAGGATGTCAACGAAAAACCAGCTGAAACCCTTGTAAACCGTAACGATACCTTCACTTACAATGTCAACACAACTGTACCGACAGACGCAACAGCCTTTGAAGTAACCGATACCTTGGTAGATGTTCTAGAATTCGCTGGTGCCTCAAGTGCAAGCTTGAACGGAGAAGCAATCGCTCCAGAACAAATCAAAGTGGAAGGTCAAACCATCACCCTTTCTCTTACAGAAGCACAAGTCAAAGCTAACGGCGGTAAAGCTGTTAAATTGAGCTTCACAGCTAAGATTAAGGATGGTGCAAATCTCTCAGCTTACATCACTAAAGATGGTAAGACGGAAGTTCCAAACAAGGCAAGCTACAAGGTAGACTTCCCTAACAAACCAGGTGTAACTAAGGACTCTAACACAGTTCCAGTAACACCTCCAACACCAGGTGAGCCAGAGATCAAGAAAGATGTCAACGGTAAGCCAGCTGAAACGCTTCAAGCTCGTAACGAAGAGTTCACTTACCATGTCAACACAGAAGTTCCAGCAGATGCGACAGCCTTTGAAGTACACGATACCTTGGTAGACGTACTTGAATTCGCAGATGGTACTGGACGTGCAACTGCAACTCTTGGTGAAGAAGCTCTTGCTCCTGAACAAATCAAGGTTGACGGTCAGAAGATTACAGTCACATTGACTGAGGACCAAGTCAAATCCAACGCTGGTAAAGCAGTAAACTTGACCTTCACAGCTAAGATCAAGGATGGTGCCAACCTTTCTGCTTACGTAACCAAAGAAGGTAAGACAGAAGTTCCAAACAAGGCAAGCTACAAAGCAAGCTTCCCTAACAAACCAGGCGTAACCAAAGACTCAAATGAAGTCCCAGTTACACCTCCATCACCAGAACTTCCTCCAATCGAGAAGAAAGTAAACAACGAAGACCAAGCAACTTTAGGAGCACGCGATGAAGTCTTCACTTACAAAGTGACTACTCAAGTTCCTCAAGATGTTACAGGATTCGCAGTATACGATACGATTGAAAAAGTTCTTGAATTTGCAGGCGAAAACGCTGAAGCTGTCGCAACTCTTGACGGCCAAGCCTTGGATGCCAGCCACATCAGCTTCAAGGGTCAAAAGATCACAGTGAAATTGACTGAAGAAGAAGCGAAAGCCAATGCTGGTAAGACAGTTGAATTGACCTTCAAAGCGAAGATCAAAGATGGCGCAAACTTGTCAGAATATGTGAACGAAGATGGCGTAACCCGTGTACCAAATACGGCTAAGTACAACTTCAACAACGATCCTGGCACAGAGCAAAAATCTAAACCAGTCCCAGTTATCCCACCAACACCAGGTGAACCAGAAATCAAGAAGGATGTTAACGACAAACCTGCTGAAACACTAGCTAAACGTGATGAGGTCTTCACTTACCACGTCAACACAACTGTTCCAACAGATGCGACAGCCTTTGAAGTCCACGATACCTTGGTAGATGTTCTTGAATTTGCTGGTAAATCAAGTGCAAGCTTGAACGGCAAAGAATTGAAGGCTGACCAAATCAAGGTTGACGGACAAACTATTACCTTGACGCTTACAGAAGATCAAGTGAAAGAAAACGGCGGTAAAGCAGTTAACTTGACCTTCACAGCTAAGATCAAGAAGGGTGCAAACCTCGGAGCTTATATCTCTGCTACAACCAATCAAGTAGAGATCCCTAACAAGGCAAGCTACAAGGTAGACTTCCCTAACAAACCAGGTGTAACTAAGGACTCTAACACAGTTCCAGTAACACCTCCAAACCCAGGTCAGCCTGAAATTGAAAAACAAGTCAATGGTGCAGCTGAAGCTCTTCTTGGAGACCGTGATGAAGTATTTACATATACAATCAACACAGTCATGCCAGAAGATGCGACAGCCTTCGCGGTAACCGATACTCTTGATCCTGTATTAGAGTTTGAAGGAACTGCAGACGTAACTCTTGATGGTAAAGCAACTGATGCTACTGTCACAACTGACGGACAAACTCTGACAGTTAACTTCCCAGAAGCAACAGTGAAATCAAGCGCTGGCAAGAAAGTACAAGTAACCTTCAAGGCCAAAGTCAAAGCCGACGCAGATCTTACTCCTTATCTGACAGATCGTGGCTACACAGTACCAAATACAGCATCTTACATTCTTAATAATAATCCAGGATTGAAGAAAGATTCTAACACCGTTCCGGTTGTTGTACCGAAAGTACCAGAACCAGAAATTTCTAAGAAGATCAATCGTACTTTGGATCACTTGGATGTAGACTACGATGCTGGCTACATGTACAATGTCAACACGAAATTGCCTGCAGATATCGACAAGTATAAAGAATTCACTGTAACAGATACCCTTGAACCAGTATTGGAAATCGCGGGTACACCAGTGGCTTACGTCGATGGTTACGATGCCAAAGAAGCTCTTGAAACGAAAGTGGAAGGTAACACTGTTACCGTGACAGTGAAAGACTTTGCTCGCCTCAAAGGCTTCAAAGAAATTCAATTGTACATTCCATCTAAACTCAAATCAGGTAGCGATTTGACACCTTATGCAGAACAACTTGTTCCAAACAAGGCGACTGTATCCTTCAAGGACCGTAATGGTCAATCAGGAAACAAGGAATCTAAGCCGGTAACGGTGAAACCACGTGATCCTGAAAAACCGCGCGATCCAGATCCAAACAGTCCACAAAAAACTGTTGGTCCAGAGGATGGTTCAGCACCAAGCTCTGTTTACCGCTTGAAGACAGCTGGCGAACTCTTCCGCTTCGACATCACTACTCCAGTTCCAACCGATCCAAAAGATGAGAACGGCAATCCAGTCAAAGATCAATACGGTCGCGACGTCAAGACGAACTTGACCAACTTGACCTTCTCAGATGAGATCGATAAGGCTCTGAAAGTGAAGAAAATTGCCCTCAAGGTTGAAGATGCTCAATTTGCTTCTATCCAAGCAGTGCTTCAAGCCAAGCTTGATCAGGCAAAACAAGAGTTGAAAGATCTTGCTGGTCAACCAACTACTGGTTCAATTGCAGAACAAGTAGCCGCAGCAGAAGCTAAAGTCGCTGACTTGACAGCACAAGTAGAAGCTGCCAAGACTGCAGCAGCAGAAGATGCAGAATCAGCAGAAAAAGCAGCAGCTGTGACAACACTTGAAGCAAGCTTGAAAGCGGCTCAAGATGAATTGACAGCTCTGAAAGAAAACGCTGATAAGTCAGGTGAACTTCCAACATCAGCTGATCAAAAACAAGCTCAAGAGAAACTTGAACAAGAAATCAAGAGCCTAGAAGAAGCGAAAGCGAAACTTGATAAGGCAGTTGAAAATCTAAGCAAAGTTTCTAATGAACGTGGTGAAATTACTGGTGATGCCTTGAGCGCCTTCGCAACTGTCACCTATGATGAAGCAACAAATCTAGTAACTGTTGAAATCACAGATGAAACTATTCTAGATGCCCTCAAAGGAAGCACCCTCCGTCTTGTCTTGTACACAAGCTTCAAAGATGGCGTTGATGTTAGCAAGTACGTCGACAATGGTGTGCCAAACGTTGCAAAAGTAAGCTTCAACCATAAACCAAAAGAAACTAACAAAGTGAAGGTATTCCCACCAACACCAACTACACCACCACCTGGTCCATACACACCTCCAACGCCAGTGATTCCACCGGCACCGAATGGTGACTTGCCACCAGCTCCAATCCCAGATAAACCAAAACCTAAGAAACCAACACCGAAGGTCCCAGAACAACCACAACCAATCTTACCGAAGACAGCAGCAGTTGATTCTCCAGTAATGAATCTTGTGGGTGGCCTCTTGTTTGGAATGGCTAGTCTTCTTATCTGGAAACGCAAGGAGGAGCAATAACACATATTGCTAGAAGAGGGTAAAATATTTTACTCCTCTTCTTGCGGTATCGTTAGTATAATTTTAAAGGAAATTATCATGAGTAGAAAAAAGTTAATTAAATTAGGGATTTCAGTTCTTGCCTTAAATGCTTTGGGAGTAGCGACGCATTATACAGTCCCAAACTTTATCCCAACCGTTTTGGCTGAAACACCAGGAGAAGACGAAGAAATTCCAGATGCAGAAGAACGGAAATTGGTTGTTAATTTCACTAATAAATTGAATGAATTTGAAAGTGACATTCAAGCCTATGAGAACGATCCTTCTGATGAGGATATGAAGGCTTTGCTAGAGGATAGCATCAATGAGCTAGCTACTGAACTTGCCGTTGTTAAAAACGGTGTCAAAAGTCCAGAAGGTCAAGCTTCCGCTACTAAATTAGAAGCTCGTTACAACGCCTTGGTTGCTCGAGCAAATGCTGCCTTAGGTAAGACTACCCCAACTCCTCCAACCCCAACTGAAACGACGAAAGAAGTGACAGAGACGGAAGAAATTCCGTTCACCAGCCGTGAGGAAAAGAATGCAGATCTTCCAGAAGGCACACGCAACATTAAGACTCCTGGTCAAAAAGGTGAAAAGACCATTGTCTATACCGTTACTTATGTCGACGGTAAAGAAACGAAACGCGAGAAGAAGAGCGAAACCGTTACGAAGCAACCAGTTGAAGAAGTGGTTGAAGTGGGCACCAAGAAGGCTGCTGTTGTGACCACTCAGGAAATCACAGTTACAGAACCAATCCCTTATGGAGAACAGATCGTAACCAATCCGGACCTTCCAGAAGGTACACGTAACGTGAAGACTCCAGGGGAAAATGGTGAGAAGACTGTTGTCTACACGATTACCTTGACCGATGGTGTCGAAACCAAACGCGAGAAGAAGAGCGAAACGGTTACTAAACAACCGGTTGATAAGGTCATCGAAGTCGGCACTAAGAAAGCTGCGGTGATCACAACTAAGGAAGTGACAGAGACGGAAGAAATTCCATTCACAAAACGTGAAGAAGAGAACCCTGCTCTCCCAGAAGGTACCCGCAATGTGAAAACTCCAGGTGAAAAAGGTGAAAAGACTATTGTCTATACCGTAACCTACACAGACGGAGTTGAAACAAAACGCGAGAAGAAGAGCGAAAATGTCACCAAACAACCAGTTGAAGAAGTGGTTGAAGTGGGTACTAAGAAAGCTCCAGTTGTAACGACTTCTGAAGTCACAGAGAAGGAAGAAATTCCATTCACAAAACGTGAAGAAGAGAACGCAAATCTCCCAGAAGGCACGCGTAATGTGAAAACTCCAGGTGAAAAAGGTGAAAAGACCATTGTCTATACCGTCACCTACACAGACGGGGTTGAAACAAGTCGTGTCGTGAAGAGCGAAAGTGTCACCAAACAACCAGTTGAAGAAGTGGTTGAAGTGGGTACTAAGAAAGCTCCAGTCGTAACGACTAAGGAAGTCACAGAGAAGCAAGAGGTGCCATTCACCAGCCGTACAGTTGAAAATGCTGAGCTAACAGAAGGCACACGCAATGTGAAAACTCCAGGTGAAAAGGGAGAAAAGACTATTGTCTATACCGTCACCTACACAGACGGAGTTGAAACAAACCGTGTCGTGAAGAGCGAAAATGTCACCAAACAACCAGTTGAAGAAGTGATCGAAGTCGGCACTAAGAAAGCACATGTACCAGTTGTTACAACCAAGAAAGTGGAACAAACTCTTGAATTACCATATAAAGTCATCCGTAAAGAATCCCCAGCACTTGCTAAGGGTGAAGAACGTCGCGTGACAATTGGTAAGAAGGGTCAAGCTCTGATCGTTGAAGAGATCACCTATACAGATGGTGTTGAAACTGGACGTAAAGAACTAGAGCGTAAGGTGCTTGTTGAGCCAATTGATGAGTTTATCTACTACGGTGTAGCAGAAAACCCAGTCAAGCCAGTAAATCCGGTGAACCCAGTTAACCCAGTGAATCCGGTAAACCCAGTCAAACCGGTTAACCCAGGTAAACAGGAAGACCCTGCTAAACCAGCTGACAAGGTAGTAGCATTGGATCGTCCATCCACTAGTCCAGTGGTTGAAAACAAGCAAGCTCTACCAAATACAGGTGAACAAGGTACAGGCATCTTAGCCCTCCTTGGTGCAACTGTCTTGAGCATGTTCGGATTCCTTAGCCGCAAGAAGAAAGGCTGAGAAAGAGAAACCATGACTATAGAAAGGTGAACCCGAAAATAGTCCTCCCTTCTTCTACCATTTGTCAAGTCTATCAAGACTTTAAGTATAAAATGAGATAAGACAGTAGCTATTCTAATGTTGCTGTCTTATTTTTATTACTTATTGAGCCATAAAAGAGCATGCTAAAAGAGCTTCATTGAAACAAGGTGTTATTATAATACGAACTCAGAGGATGACCAGTTGCTTCTCAGCTTCCAGAAGATTTTGTATAGCCATATTATTCAAAAAGGTCTGAAGGTGCCGAGAATAGTTGAAGATAATTGAACAGTTTTTGGAGTTGCCCGACAGACGATGGGGGTCAATGGCGTCATTGTGAATGGTGTAACGATTAATCTTCTTACTGTTGACTAAAATTACCACCTTAAAACTTGCCTTACTCATACCAATCCCAAATAATGCTCGTAGAACAATACCTCTTTTGTCTTGAATAATAGTAATTTTGTTTTCAATACCCAATGTCTAGTGCTCCACATACTTTGGTAAAATTCTACCTAAAACAGAGATCTTGCCAGCTTGTCAAGCAACGTCTAGCACCATTGAGACCTACGACTTTACAAGACACTGCTACTTTGATATAAAGAAAAAGTGGGGAGCACTCTATCCAATCGTAGATTTCCTCACTACTAATCTTAGGATGTTGTCTACTATTTTAAACATTCCCCTCGTTTGTCTTTACAAACGAGGCTTTCTCGTTACAATAGAGGTAGTAACAAGAAAAGAGGAGAAGAGAATGATAAGCCTTGAAGAGATTGATCAAGTTGTCCAGTCAGGTCCTTTTGAACCTACCTGGGACTCTCTTAGCCATCAAGTCTGTCCAGATTGGTATCGGGATGCCAAATTTGGAATGTTTATCCACTGGGGCGTCTACAGTGTACCTGCCTTTGGTTCGGAATGGTATTCGCGAAATATGTACATCCAAGGGAATCCTTGCTATGACTATCATCGAGAGCATTTTGGAGACCAGGCTATCTTTGGCTACAAGGATCTCATTCCTCTTTTTACAGCCGATCAATTTGATCCGGCATCTTGGCTAGATCTCTTTCAAAAAGCGGGAGCTCAGTATCTTTTCCCAGTTGCGGAGCACCACGATGGTTTTCAGATGTATGCCTCTACTCTCTCGCCTTATAATAGCTTAGAAATGGGGCCGAGACGAGATGTCTTAGGGGAGCTGAGGGAGGAAGCAGAAAAACGTGGCCTGCACTTCTGCACGTCCTCTCACCGGGCAGAACACCAGTTTTTCTTTTCACATAGCAAGGAATTCGTCAGTGACATTTCGCAAGAAGTCCCAAGAGACAGCCTTTATTGGCCAGCCGAGCCAGAGCCCAAGGATCATTTTGATCTGACTTCCAAGCCTTATCCAAGCAAAGAATTCTTGGAAGATTGGCTTTTGCGAACCTGTGAACTGGTGCGGGACTACCAACCAGAGCTCCTATATTTTGACTGGTGGATCCAGCATGAGAGTTTCCGTCCCTACTTGATGCGCTTTTTGGCTTATTATTACAATCTAGCAGCACAAGAGGATCGCAAGGTGGCTGTTTGTTACAAACAGGATGCCCTCCCTTTCGGTTCAGGAATCGTCGAGATGGAGCGGGGAGGATACGGAGAGACGCAAGCCTTTCCGTGGCAAATGGATACTGCGATAGCCCGTAATTCTTGGTGTTATACCCAGGATCTAGCCTACAAGACCAGTAAGGAATTGCTACAAAATTTAGTTGATGTTGTGGCAAAAAATGGCAATCTTCTGCTTAATATTGGACCCAAGGCAGATGGCACGATCCCTGAGCAAGACCAAGACATCCTCACGGAGATCGGGGACTGGCTAGCGGTAAATGGAGAAGCCACTTATCAGAGTCGGCCTTGGCGGGTGTCATCAGACGGACCGACCGAGGCCCAGGAAGGTTCCTTCTCAGACGGGCAAGCGCCACTCTATACCAGCCAAGATTTCCGCTATACTATGCGTGATGGCTTACTTTATGCTATCCAGCTGGAACCAAGTGGAAGGACGGAAGAGTTGACCTTGCCGTCTCTCGCCTATGATCTCAAGCAACCGAGAATTCTTCATGCGCGCATTCAAAAGCTAGAGCTCCTTGGAGAAAGCCAGCCCCTTTCTTGGAGCCAAGATGAGACAGGGCTCCATCTTCAGCTACCGGTCTGCAGGAAACACCAACCACGCCTTCCGCACTCAACTTTTAGTTTTCTTGAAGCTTTCTATAAGGAATCGTTTAGGTTTCTCTTGTATACTGTACTCATCCAATAAGAAATGAGGTACAGAAAATGAAAATCTCAGTTAATTATCCAAAACGCTTTAAGAAATTGCCACAACAAGGTTCTTGTTACGGCGAATAAACTTTTTCATAAGGAACTCCCAAAGAAGGCTCTACCCGCAAGGGTAGAGTTTTTATGTACCAGAGACCTTGTGATTCGTGGTATAATAAGCCTATGGAAAAAAAGAACAAATTACTACTCATCGACGGGTCTTCCGTCGCTTTTCGTGCCTTTTTCGCACTCTATAATCAAATCGATCGCTTCAAAAATGCCAATGGTCTGCATACCAATGCGGTCTATGGCTTTAATCTCATGTTGAGCCATCTCTTGGAGCGCATCCAGCCGACCCATGTCCTCGTTGCTTTTGATGCAGGCAAGACGACTTTTCGGACGGAGATGTATGCCGACTACAAAGGAGGCCGGGCAAAAACACCAGATGAGTTCCGTGAGCAGTTTCCTTTCATTCGTGAGCAACTGGATCATTTGGGAATCCGCCATTATGAGCTGGCCCAGTATGAGGCGGATGATATTATTGGAACGCTTGATAAGATGGCAGAAGCGACCTCAGTACCCTTTGAAGTCACCATTGTCTCTGGGGACAAGGATTTGATCCAGCTGACGGATGACAATACGGTGGTGGAAATCTCCAAAAAAGGGGTGGCAGAGTTTGAAGAATTCACTCCAGCCTATCTCAAAGAAAAGATGGGGCTGACACCAGAGCAGTTTATTGACCTCAAGGCCTTGATGGGAGATAAGTCGGATAATATCCCGGGTGTCACCAAGATCGGAGAAAAGACTGGGATCAAACTACTCCTAGAATACGGCTCTCTCGATGGCATTTACGAGCATATCGATGAGATGAAGGCTTCTAAGATGAAGGAAAACCTCATCAATGACAAGGAACAGGCCTATCTGTCCAAGACCCTTGCGACCATCGATACCAATGCGCCCATTGAAATTGGGCTGGACGATATCACCTATACGGGCCCCCATCTAGAAAATCTCGCCAAGTTTTATGAGGAGATGGGCTTCAAGCAACTCCGTCAGGCCTTGGATCTCAGTGGAGAAGAGGCGGCTCCTGTAGCCATTGACTATACAGAAGTCGAGCAAGTCACTCCAGATATGCTTACGGAAGATAGTTTCTTCCATTTCGAGATTTTTGGGGACAACTACCATACGGAACCCATTATCGGCTTTGCATGGGGGACAAAAGGTCAGCTCTACGCAAGTACAGATACTGCTCTTTTACAAACACCGATTTTCAAAGAATTTCTCGAAAAAACGCCCCTCAAGGTCTATGACTTTAAGCGGGCTAAGGTCTTGCTCAGCCACTTGGGTATTACCCTTCAAAAGCCGGCTTTTGATAGTCGATTGGCCAAGTATCTCTTGTCGACCGTAGAGGACAATGAAATTTCAACCATTGCGAGTCTCTATAGTCAGATTGCGCTACCGCTGGACGAAGTCGTTTATGGCAAGGGAGCCAAAAAAGCTATCCCAGAAAAGGCGGTCCTATTAGAGCATTTGGCACGAAAAGTCGCTGTTCTACTGGATACAGAAGAGCCTATGATGGAGCAGTTGCAAGCCCATGACCAGCTAGATTTGCTCTATGATATGGAGCAACCACTAGCAGCTGTATTGGCCAAGATGGAAATCGCGGGGATCAAGGTAGAGCGCCAGACCCTAGAAGATATGCAGGTGGAAAACGAGGTGGTCTTGGAACGCTTAACTCAAGAAATCTATGAGCTTGCAGGAGAAGAGTTTAACATCAATTCTCCAAAACAATTGGGGGTCATTCTCTTTGAAAAATTGGAACTCCCTCTTGAATATACGAAGAAGACCAAAACCGGCTATTCAACAGCCGTCGATGTCTTGGAACGCCTAGCTCCAATTGCACCGATTGTATCTAAGATTCTTGAATACCGCCAAATTGCCAAGATCCAATCGACCTATGTCATCGGTCTTCAAGACTGGATTTTGGAAGATGGGAAGATCCATACCCGCTATGTGCAGGATTTGACGCAGACAGGCCGTTTGTCCAGCGTGGATCCCAATCTGCAAAACATCCCTGTCCGTTTGGAACAAGGCCGTCTTATTCGCAAGGCCTTTGTCCCAGAAGAGGAAAACAGTGTCTTGCTCAGTTCGGACTATTCACAGATTGAATTGCGCGTCTTGGCCCATATTTCGGGAGATGAGCATTTGATTGATGCCTTTCAGCATGGGGCAGATATCCATACATCGACTGCTATGCGGGTCTTCAATATTGAAAAACCAGAAGATGTGACGCCGAATGACCGTCGCAATGCAAAAGCAGTAAACTTCGGTGTGGTTTATGGGATTTCCGACTTTGGACTGTCTAACAACCTAGGGATCAGCCGAAAAGAAGCCAAGGCCTACATTGAGACTTACTTCGAACGCTACCCTGGCATCAAGGACTATATGGAGAGAGTGGTGCGGGAAGCGCGTGACAAAGGCTATGTGGAGACTCTCTTCAAGCGTCGTCGGGAGATTCCAGATATCAATTCTCGTAACTTCAATGTTCGAGGCTTTGCGGAGCGGACGGCTATCAACTCACCGATCCAAGGATCGGCAGCAGACATCTTGAAAATTGCCATGATCCACTTGGACCAAGCGCTAGAAGCAGGAGCATACAAGACCAAGATGCTTCTTCAGGTCCACGATGAAATCGTTCTGCAGGTACCAAAAGAAGAGTTGGCCAAGATCAAGCAGTTGGTCAAAGAGACCATGGAATCTGCTATTGAGCTAGCGGTTCCACTGGAAGCTGATGAGAACGAAGGGCAAACCTGGTATGAAGCTAAATAAGATTGAGGGTCGGAAAAGCACGTCTAGTGCTATCCAAATTGTTATAGCAAGAAATAGATAAAAAGGAGATTCAAATGGCTTATTCATTTCGCAATCCTAGTGATGGCATTGTCAAACATTATCTAGAAACCAGCAAGATTATCGCTGTAGTCGGACTATCTGACCGTGAAGAGACGACCAGCCATCGTGTTAGTAAGGAGATGCAAGAGCGGGGCTATCGGATTATTCCCGTCAATCCTCGTGCAGCTGGAGGCCAGATCCTTGGGGAGACGGTGTATGCCAGCTTGCAGGAAATTCCTTTCCCAGTAGATATCGTGGATGTATACCGTCGCAGTGAGTTTTTGCCAGATGTAGCGCGTGATTTTATTGAGACGGATGCGAAGATCTTCTGGGCTCAATTGGAGCTGGAAAATCAAGAAGCAGAAGAAATCCTTCGTGGAGCTGGACGAGAAGATATTGTCATGAACCGCTGTATCAAACGTGAGCATACTCGTTTGGTCTTGGGAGAAGAATAGTCTTTGATCCATCTCAGAACCTCGTCTATTTCATCCAGTGATGAAGATGATACAAGGGGTAAAATAAATGAGGAGTGATTTCCTTATAGAGAATAAAGAACCCACCTAGTGCTTTGGAGAATAGCTCCAATCGAAGGTGGGTTCTCTTGTTTTCTTTGTTAATCGAGTGGGTTAGACTTAGGTAGATCCGGCGCCTTTTGCTGAAAGCGACTGCCCGCCTGCATCCGTTTTTGAAGGAGGGTATGGTAAAAGACGATTTGGCAACTGGTTGCATAAGGTTTGACATAGAAATTAGCAATTCCTAAAGTGAAAAATGATAGAAGTTGCCAACCGATCAGACTCAAATCAAGAACAAAGCGGTGGCTCTTAAAACCTTTCATCTCTTCCTTGCTTTGACGGAGGATAGACATGGGACCGTCATAGGTTCCTGTCATCAGTCGACTATACAGGATCAACTCGACCAAACTATACTGATAATAAAAAGGGAGGAAGAGCAGGAGGCCAACCAGAGCCATTAAGAGCCCAGTTGTCATTGTTGGCGCTAACTTGAGAATCGCTTGAACTTCTGGAGTATCCGCTCTAAGGGGAGAGGTAGAGGAGAGGGATTCATTGATAGTGAGAACTTGATAGCTGACCACTGTTAAGAGGAGCTGACTCCCATAGAGGAGACTCCCCCACAAAGATAGGATAACTTGCTTAATGAATAGCGTCAAAAATGCTGGTGTAAAATATTGGCTCTGAAAGATGGTGAAGAGAGCAAAGTTCTTTTCTCCCTTGCTAGAGGCAGACATTAAAAAGCGAAAGGTGGCTCCTAAATAGAGGAAAGAAAGGATAAATCCAATGATGGCAGGGAAAATCTGTCGGCTTAGAAGAAAGAGCATCCCTTCTCTGAGTTCCATGTGAGCAAGTGTTTCAGTGATGTCTGTCCCTGTCAAAATGTAACTTGCAAGAATTGTCAGGAAAGTTGGCAAGGCGAAGTAGGAGAAGACCATAGGGTGTTGCAATTGCAGTTGCCGGGCTTGAGCGCGAACCAATTTGATATTCATAATGTCCTCTTTCATGGTAGTAGTACCCTTTATTATAACACAAGTCCGTGACAGAGCTGGTAAAATTTGGTACAATCGTACAGGTGCTCACAGGAGAACCTGTGACAGGAATAAGAAGGCTGGGACTGTCTTTCCCAGTACGGAGGTAACCATGACAGATTCACCGATTCAATATCGCTTGATCAAAAAAGAAAAGCATACAGGTGCCCGCTTGGGAGAAATTATTACCCCTCACGGAACCTTTCCAACCCCAATGTTTATGCCTGTAGGGACTCAGGCAACCGTTAAGACCCAATCGCCAGAAGAGCTCAAGGAAATGGGTTCAGGAATTATCTTGGCCAACACCTACCATCTCTGGCTTCGTCCAGGGGATGACTTAGTCGCAAAAGCAGGAGGACTGCATCAATTCATGAACTGGGACCAGCCAATTTTGACAGACAGTGGAGGTTTTCAAGTCTATTCACTAGCGGATACCCGCAATATTACTGAAGAAGGGGTAACCTTTAAAAACCACCTCAACGGCTCGAAAATGTTCCTCTCTCCAGAAAAGGCCATCTCCATCCAAAATAATCTAGGAAGCGACATCATGATGTCCTTTGATGAATGTCCTCAGTTCTATCAACCCTATGATTATGTGAAAAAATCGATCGAACGGACCAGCCGTTGGGCAGAGCGTGGTCTTAAGGCTCACCGTCGTCCTCATGATCAAGGCCTTTTCGGGATTGTTCAAGGGGCTGGATTTGAAGATTTGCGCCGTCAGTCTGCCCGTGATCTGGTCAGCATGGACTTCCCAGGATATTCTATCGGTGGGTTAGCTGTTGGAGAAAGCCATGAAGAAATGAATGCGGTGCTTGATTTTACAACTCCTCTCTTGCCGGAGAACAAGCCTCGTTACCTCATGGGAGTGGGAGCTCCAGACAGTCTAATCGATGGGGTAATTCGTGGAGTGGATATGTTTGACTGTGTCTTGCCAACGCGGATTGCGCGAAATGGTACCTGCATGACCAGTCAAGGACGCCTGGTGGTGAAAAATGCGCAATTTGCAGAAGACTTTACGCCGCTAGACCACGAGTGTGATTGTTACACTTGTAAGAATTACACCCGGGCTTATCTTCGCCACCTCCTCAAGGCAGATGAGACCTTCGGCATTCGCTTGACTAGCTATCACAACCTCTATTTCTTGATTAACCTCATGAAGCAGGTCCGTCAAGCCATTATGGACGACAATCTTTTAGAATTCCGGGAACATTTCGTCGAAAAATACGGCTATAACAAGTCGGGCCGGAATTTCTAAGATGGATCACGAAAGATTATAGACCACCTTGGAAAAAAAGATGAAGCAGACAGTCTTTTCAAGACATCACAAGATCAGTTTCATATTGAAAAAGAATGAAAAGTTCTACAAAATGTAGAACTTTTTTCTATATAATGGCAACTTTTTTAGCACGCTTTTTCTTTCGAAAACACTTTCATTAAAAAAACGAAAAAAATCTGCTCAAATTCCTTGCATTGAGGCTTTCATTGTGTTAAACTACTATGGTGCTGTGAAAAACAGCTATTAGCTTTGATGCAAGAGGTTGCGACACGCTCGGTTGCATTGCCACGCAACGCGCGTCGGTTTTCTTGTGGAGCTAGCCTATTATCTTAAATAGACGAAAAGGAGAAAAAGATGGCAAACAAAAAAATCCGCATCCGTTTGAAAGCGTACGAACACCGTACACTTGACACAGCGGCTGCAAAAATCGTAGAATCAGCTACTCGTACAGGTGCACAAGTTGCGGGTCCAATCCCACTTCCAACTGAGCGTAGCCTCTACACAATTATTCGTGCGACTCACAAATACAAAGATTCTCGCGAACAATTCGAAATGCGTACACACAAACGTTTGATCGATATCATCAACCCAACTCAAAAAACAGTTGACGCTTTGATGAAATTGGATCTTCCAAGTGGTGTAAACGTAGAAATCAAACTTTAATCTAAAGCTTGATACATTGAGCATGAAAAACGCTCGTTAAAAACTTTTTGAATAAAAAATTATAGAAAAGGAACTATTTTCTCATGACAAAAGGAATCTTAGGGAAAAAAGTGGGAATGACTCAAATCTTCACTGAAGCTGGCGAATTGATCCCTGTAACAGTTATCGAAGCAACTCCAAACGTTGTTCTTCAAGTTAAAACTGTTGAAACAGATGGTTACAACGCTATCCAAGTTGGTTTCGATGACAAACGCGAAGTATTGAGCAACAAACCTGCTAAAGGACATGTAGCAAAAGCTAACACGGCTCCTAAGCGCTTCATTCGTGAATTCAAAAACGTTGAAGGCTTGGAAGTTGGTGCTGAAATCACAGTTGATACTTTCGAAGCTGGAGACATTGTTGATGTAACTGGTACTTCTAAAGGTAAAGGTTTCCAAGGTGTTATCAAACGCCACGGACAATCACGTGGACCTATGGCTCACGGTTCTCGTTACCACCGTCGTCCAGGTTCTATGGGACCTGTTGCACCTAACCGCGTATTCAAAGGTAAAAACCTTGCAGGACGTATGGGTGGCGACCGTGTAACTATTCAAAACCTTGAAGTTGTACAAGTTGTTCCAGAAAAGAACGTTATCCTTATCAAAGGTAACGTACCAGGTGCTAAGAAATCTCTTATCACTATCAAGTCAGCAGTTAAAGCTGGTAAATAATAAGGAAAGGGGAATACAGTCAAAATGGCAAATGTAACATTATTCGACCAAACTGGTAAACAAGCGGGCGAAGTTGTTCTTAACGATGCGATCTTTGGCATCGAACCAAACCAAGCAGTTGTATTTGATGTAATCATCAGCCAACGTGCTAGCCTTCGTCAAGGAACTCACGCAGTTAAAAACCGCTCTGCCGTTTCAGGTGGTGGACGCAAACCATGGCGTCAAAAAGGAACTGGACGTGCTCGTCAAGGTTCTATCCGGTCTCCACAATGGCGTGGTGGTGGAATCGTCTTCGGACCAACTCCACGTAGCTATGCGTACAAACTTCCTCAAAAAGTTCGTCGCCTTGCGCTTAAATCTGTTTACTCAGAAAAAGTTGCTGAAAACAAATTTGTAGCCGTTGATTCTCTTGAATTTACAGCTCCAAAAACTGCTGAATTTGCAAAAGTTCTTGCAGCTTTGAGCATCGATTCTAAAGTCCTTGTTATTCTTGAAGAAGGAAACGAATTCGCAGCTCTTTCAGCTCGTAACCTTCCAAACGTGAAAGTTGCGACTGCTACAACTGCAAGTGTTCTTGACATCGCAAATAGTGACAAACTTCTTGTTACTCAAGCAGCTATCTCTAAAATCGAGGAGGTTCTTGCATAATGAATTTGTATGATGTTATCAAAAAACCTGTTATCACTGAAAAGTCAATGGCTCAACTTGAAGCAGGCAAATATGTATTCGAAGTTGACACTCGCGCTCACAAACTTTTGATCAAACAAGCTGTTGAAGCTGCCTTTGAAGGTGTGAAAGTTGCGAATGTGAACACTGTAAATGTAAAACCAAAAGCAAAACGTGTTGGACGTTACACTGGTTTTACTTCAAAAACTAAAAAAGCTATCATCACGCTTACAGCTGATTCAAAAGCAATCGAGTTGTTCGCTACTGAAGCTGAATAATCTAAGGAGGAAATATCGTGGGAATTCGTGTTTATAAACCAACAACAAACGGTCGCCGTAATATGACTTCTTTGGATTTCGCTGAAATCACAACAAGCACACCAGAGAAATCTTTGCTTGTTTCATTGAAGAGCAAAGCAGGTCGTAACAACAACGGACGTATCACAGTTCGTCACCAAGGTGGTGGACACAAACGTCATTACCGTTTGATCGACTTCAAACGTAACAAAGACAACGTTGAAGCAGTTGTAAAAACAATTGAGTACGATCCAAACCGTTCTGCAAACATCGCTTTGGTACACTACACTGACGGTGTAAAAGCATATATCATCGCTCCAAAAGGTCTTGAAGTTGGTCAACGTATCGTTTCAGGTCCAGAAGCAGATATCAAAGTCGGAAACGCTCTTCCACTTGCTAACATCCCAGTTGGTACTTTGATCCACAACATCGAGTTGAAACCAGGTCGTGGTGGAGAATTGGTACGTGCTGCTGGAGCTTCTGCTCAAGTGTTAGGTTCTGAAGGTAAATATGTTCTTGTTCGTCTTCAATCAGGTGAAGTTCGTATGATCCTTGGTACTTGCCGTGCTACAGTTGGTGTTGTCGGAAATGAACAACATGGACTTGTTAACCTTGGTAAAGCAGGACGTAGCCGTTGGAAAGGTATCCGCCCAACAGTTCGTGGTTCTGTAATGAACCCTAACGATCACCCACACGGTGGTGGTGAAGGTAAAGCACCAGTTGGTCGTAAAGCACCATCAACTCCATGGGGCAAACCTGCTCTTGGTCTTAAAACTCGTAACAAGAAAGCGAAATCTGACAAACTTATCGTTCGTCGTCGCAACGAGAAATAATTTTAAACTAGTCGCTTAAGTGGCTAGAGAATCCGCCAGCTCGGTAGCGCTCCTTGGGAGCGCAAGCCGCTGTGGTACTATATTTAAAGGAGAAAATAATAAAATGGGACGCAGTCTTAAAAAAGGACCTTTCGTCGATGAGCATTTGATGAAAAAAGTTGAAGCTCAAGCTAATGACGAAAAGAAAAAAGTTATCAAAACTTGGTCACGTCGTTCAACGATCTTCCCAAGTTTCATTGGTTACACTATCGCAGTTTATGATGGACGTAAACACGTACCGGTTTACATCCAAGAAGACATGGTAGGTCACAAGCTTGGTGAATTTGCACCAACTCGTACTTACAAAGGTCACGCTGCAGATGACAAGAAGACACGTAGAAAATAAGGAGAACATAAATGGCAGAAATTACTTCAGCTAAAGCAATGGCTCGTACAGTGCGTGTTTCACCTCGTAAATCACGTCTTGTTCTTGACAACATCCGTGGTAAAAGCGTAGCCGATGCAGTAGCAATCTTGAAATTCACTCCAAACAAAGCAGCTGAAATCATCTTGAAAGTATTGAACTCAGCAGTAGCAAACGCTGAAAACAACTTTGGTTTGGAAAAAGCAAACTTGGTAGTATCTGAAGCATTCGCAAATGAAGGACCAACGATGAAACGTTTCCGTCCACGTGCGAAAGGTTCAGCTTCACCAATCAACAAACGCACAAGCCACATCACAGTGGTTGTGACAGAAAAATAAGGAGGTAACATCGTGGGTCAAAAAGTACATCCAATTGGAATGCGTGTCGGCATCATCCGTGATTGGGATGCCAAATGGTATGCTGAAAAAGAATACGCGGATTACCTTCATGAAGATCTTGCAATCCGCAAATTTATTCAAAAAGAATTAGCTGACGCAGCGGTTTCTACTATCGAAATCGAACGCGCAGTAAACAAAGTTAACGTTTCACTTCACACTGCTAAACCAGGTATGGTTATCGGTAAAGGTGGAGCAAACGTCGATGCACTTCGTGCAGCTCTTAACAAATTGACAGGTAAACAAGTTCACATCAACATCATCGAGATCAAACGTCCTGACTTGGATGCTCACCTTGTTGGTGAAGGAATTGCTCGTCAATTGGAGCAACGTGTGGCTTTCCGTCGTGCTCAAAAACAAGCGATCCAACGTACTATGCGCGCTGGAGCTAAAGGAATTAAAACTCAAGTATCAGGTCGTTTGAACGGTGCAGATATCGCCCGTGCTGAAGGATACTCTGAGGGTACAGTTCCACTCCACACACTTCGCGCAGACATCGATTACGCTTGGGAAGAAGCAGATACAACTTACGGTAAACTTGGTGTTAAAGTATGGATCTACCGTGGTGAAGTTCTTCCAGCTCGTAAAGACGCTAAAGGAGGTAAATAACCAATGTTAGTACCTAAACGTGTAAAACACCGTCGCGAATTCCGTGGTAAAATGCGCGGTGAAGCAAAAGGTGGAAAAGAAGTATCATTCGGTGAATACGGTCTTCAGGCTACAACTAGCCACTGGATCACTAACCGCCAAATCGAAGCTGCTCGTATTGCCATGACTCGTTACATGAAACGTGGTGGTAAGGTTTGGATCAAGATCTTCCCACACAAATCATACACCGCTAAAGCTATCGGGGTACGTATGGGATCTGGTAAAGGGGCACCTGAAGGTTGGGTAGCACCAGTTAAACGTGGTAAAGTAATGTTTGAAGTTGCTGGTGTATCTGAAGAGATCGCTCGCGAAGCGCTTCGTCTTGCAAGCCACAAATTGCCAGTTAAATGTAAATTCGTAAAACGTGAAGCAAAATAAGGAGAGGTCATGAAACTTACAGAAGTAAAAGAATTTGTTAAAGAACTTCGTGGTCTTTCTCAAGAAGAACTCGCGAAGCGTGAAAATGAATTGAAGAAAGAATTGTTTGAACTTCGTTTCCAAGCAGCTGCTGGTCAATTGGAACAAACTGGACGTTTGAAAGAAGTGAAAAAACAAATCGCTCGTATCAAAACTGTTCAATCAGAAGCTAAATAATAGACTAGGGAAGGAGAATTTCAATGGAACGCAATAATCGTAAAGTTCTTGTTGGACGCGTTGTGTCTGACAAAATGGACAAAACAATCACAGTTGTAGTTGAAACTAAACGTAACCACCCAGTCTATGGTAAACGTATCAACTATTCTAAAAAATACAAAGCACATGATGAAAACAACGTTGCCAAAGAAGGCGATATCGTTCGTATCATGGAAACTCGTCCGCTTTCAGCTACAAAACGCTTCCGTCTTGTAGAAGTTGTTGAAGAAGCGGTCATCATCTAATCTGACCTGAAAGGAGAAAACTTAAATGATTCAAACAGAAACTCGTTTGAAAGTTGCTGACAACAGTGGTGCACGCGAAATCTTGACCATCAAAGTTCTTGGTGGTTCAGGACGTAAATTCGCAGGTATCGGTGATGTTATCGTAGCATCTGTAAAACAAGCTACTCCTGGTGGTGCGGTTAAAAAAGGTGACGTTGTAAAAGCTGTTATCGTTCGTACTAAATCAGGTGCTCGTCGTAAAGATGGTTCATACATCAAGTTCGACGAAAATGCTGCAGTGATTATCCGTGAAGACAAAACTCCTCGCGGAACTCGTATCTTTGGCCCAGTCGCTCGTGAATTGCGTGACGGTGGTTTCATGAAGATCGTATCACTTGCTCCAGAAGTACTTTAATATAAAAATCACAAACACAGTCCCCTGGCTCATTGGCCAGGGTGCCCAACGGGCGTAAGAATAAAAGGAGAATAAAATGTTTGTAAAAACTGGCGACAAAGTTCGTGTAATTGCTGGTAAAGACAAAGGTGTTGAAGCTAAAGTCGTTGCTGCTCTTCCAAAAGTAAATAAAGTTGTTGTTGAAGGTGTAAACCTTGTTAAGAAACACCAACGTCCAAATAACGAAAACCCTCAAGGTGCTATCATCGAAAAAGAAGCTCCAATCCATGTATCAAACGTTCAAGTCTTGGACAAGAACGGTGTTGCTGGACGTGTTGGCTACAAATTCGTAGACGGCAAAAAAGTTCGTTATAACAAAAAATCAGGCGAAGTGCTTGACTAATCACGAAGGAAAGGAGAAGTATAATGGCTAATCGTTTAAAAGAAAAATACCTTAATGAAGTAGTTCCAGCTTTGACTGAACAATTTAACTACTCATCAGTTATGGCAGTGCCAAAAGTTGATAAGATCGTTTTGAACATGGGTGTTGGAGACGCTGTTTCTAACGCTAAAAACCTTGAGAAAGCTGCTGAAGAATTGGCATTGATCTCAGGTCAAAAACCACTTATCACAAAAGCTAAAAAATCAATCGCCGGCTTCCGTCTTCGTGAAGGTGTAGCGATCGGTGCGAAAGTAACTCTTCGTGGCGAACGTATGTACGAATTCTTGGACAAATTGGTTTCAGTTTCACTTCCACGTGTTCGTGACTTCCACGGTGTTCCAACAAAATCATTTGACGGACGCGGAAACTACACACTTGGTGTGAAAGAGCAATTGATCTTCCCAGAAATCAACTTTGATGATGTTGATAAAACTCGTGGTTTGGATATCGTAATCGTAACTACTGCGAACACAGACGAAGAATCACGTGCATTGCTTACTGGCCTTGGTATGCCGTTTGCAAAATAATATAGGAGGTAAAACTAATGGCTAAAAAATCTATGATTGCTAAGAACAAACGCCCAGCGAAGTTCTCTACTCAAGCATACACTCGCTGTGAACGTTGTGGACGTCCACACTCAGTTTACCGCAAGTTTAAACTTTGCCGTGTTTGCTTCCGTGAATTGGCATACAAAGGACAAATCCCTGGTGTCACTAAAGCATCTTGGTAATTTAAGATATCAAGGGCGTTAAAACTCCAAGTGAAAACAGGAAACTTGACGAAGAAACTTTAGTTTCTAGGAAAGTTTATCTTTTTCACACAGAGTTTAGCCCGGGTTCAGTTGGGCTTGCCAATTTGAACACGAGCTACAGCTTTGGCAAAAAAGACCAATTTATTTCGGAGCAGAGCTGCTACACTAAATTGCCTATTTTTGCTCGTGCTGTTACGCTCTTTGTATCATGTATTAACTAGCAAGTGAAACATTCAAACTACTAGTAAGAGGAGAAATATAAAATGGTTATGACTGACCCAATCGCAGACTTCCTAACTCGTATTCGTAACGCTAACCAAGCAAAACACGAAGTACTTGAAGTACCTGCATCAAACATCAAAAAAGGGATTGCTGAAATCCTTAAACGCGAAGGTTTTGTAAAAAACGTTGAAGTGATCGAAGATGACAAACAAGGTATCATCCGCGTGTTCTTGAAATACGGAGCAAACGGTGAAAAAGTTATCACAAACTTGAAACGTGTATCTAAACCAGGTTTGCGTGTTTACAAAAAACGTGAAGATCTTCCAAAAGTTCTTAACGGACTTGGAATTGCTATCCTTTCAACTTCTGAAGGTTTGCTTACTGATAAAGAAGCACGCCAAAAGAACGTTGGTGGAGAAGTTATCGCTTACGTTTGGTAAAATCAAGATACAAAGCTCGTAAAGAACAAAGCAAAATTAGGAAGTTGGGGCAGTTTGTTTACAAACGAGCCAACTTATCTATTTTGCACAGTTCTTAGAGCGTGTTCAGTTTAGCTATTGAACTAAATAAGTATCTTAAACCCCGTGAAAACTGGCCTTCAAAGGCCTGACAATTTAACAGGAGAATAAAAACATGTCACGTATTGGTAATAAAGTTATCGTGTTGCCTGCTGGTGTTGAACTCGCTAACAATGGCAACGTTGTAACTGTAAAAGGACCTAAAGGAGAACTTACTCGTGAGTTCTCAAAAGATATTGAAATCCGTGTGGAAGGTACTGAAGTAACTCTTCACCGTCCAAACGATTCAAAAGAAATGAAAACAATCCACGGAACTACTCGTGCCCTTTTGAACAACATGGTTGTTGGTGTATCAGAAGGATTCAAGAAAGAACTTGAAATGCGCGGGGTTGGTTACCGTGCACAACTTCAAGGATCAAAACTCGTTTTGGCTGTTGGTAAATCACATCCAGACGAAGTTGAAGCTCCAGAAGGAATTACTTTTGAACTTCCAAACCCAACAACAATCGTTGTTAGCGGAATTTCAAAAGAAGTAGTTGGTCAAACAGCTGCTTACGTACGTAGCCTTCGTTCACCAGAACCTTACAAAGGTAAAGGGATCCGTTATGTTGGTGAATTCGTTCGCCGTAAAGAAGGTAAAACAGGTAAATAATGTAGTTTGGTTGTTTTTCAACCAATCTTCATCTTACCAACTCAGTGCTTAGCACATGATTTTAAAATTAAGAGGTGAAAATTGTGATTTCGAAACCAGATAAAAATAAAATCCGTCAAAAACGCCACCGTCGCGTTCGCGGAAAACTCTCTGGAACTGCTGATCGCCCACGTTTGAACGTATTCCGTTCTAATACAGGCATCTACGCTCAAGTAATTGATGACGTAGCGGGTGTAACGCTCGCAAGCGCTTCAACTCTTGACAAAGAAGTTTCAAAAGGAACTAAAACTGAACAAGCCGTTGTTGTCGGCAAACTTGTTGCTGAACGTGCAGTTGCTAAAGGTATTTCTGAAGTGGTGTTCGACCGCGGTGGATATCTATATCACGGACGTGTTAAAGCTTTGGCTGATGCAGCTCGTGAAAACGGATTGAAATTCTAATAGGAGGACACTAGAAAATGGCATTTAAAGACAATGCAGTTGAACTTGAAGAACGTGTAGTTGCCATCAACCGTGTTACAAAAGTTGTTAAAGGTGGACGTCGTCTTCGCTTTGCAGCTCTTGTAGTTGTTGGTGACCGTAACGGACGTGTTGGTTTTGGTACAGGTAAAGCTCAAGAAGTACCAGAAGCAATCCGTAAAGCAGTAGAAGATGCTAAGAAAAACTTGATTGAAGTTCCTATGGTTGGAACAACAATTCCTCACGAAGTAACATCAGTATTTGGTGGAGCTCGTGTATTGTTGAAACCAGCTATCGAAGGGGCTGGGGTTGCTGCAGGTGGTGCAGTTCGTGCCGTTGTTGAATTGGCAGGTATTGCAGATGTAACATCTAAATCACTTGGATCAAACACTCCAATCAACATTGTTCGTGCAACAGTGGAAGGTTTAGCTCAATTGAAACGCGCTGAAGAAGTTGCTGCCCTTCGTGGTATTTCAGTTTCTGACTTGGCTTAAGAAAGGAGATTCAAATGGCTCAAATTAAAATTACTTTGACTAAGTCTCCAATCGGACGCATCCCGTCACAACGTAAAACTGTTGTAGCACTTGGACTTGGCAAATTGAACAGCTCTGTTATTAAAGAAGATAACCCAGCAGTACGTGGTATGATTACTGCAGTATCTCACTTGGTAACAGTTGAAGAAGTAAAATAATCTATTTTGAAATAGAACAAGGTTTTCAGGGGTATGAGAAATTTCTCATCCCCTAAAACTAAATATAAGTATAGGCGAGTTTGTAGTCGGGACACCTTTTCCTGATTACATGCGTTAGCAATTTACAAAAGAGGAGAAAATAATAATGAAACTTCATGAATTACAACCTGCTGCAGGTTCACGTAAAGTCCGCAACCGTGTTGGTCGTGGTACTTCATCTGGTAATGGTAAAACTTCTGGCCGTGGTCAAAAAGGTCAAAAAGCTCGTAGCGGTGGCGGTGTACGTCTTGGTTTTGAAGGTGGACAAACTCCATTGTTCCGTCGTCTTCCAAAACGTGGATTTACAAACATCAACGCTAAAGAATATGCGATTGTAAACCTTGATCAGTTGAACGTCTTCGAAGATGGTGCTGAAGTAACACCAGTAGTACTTGTGGAAGCAGGTATTGTAAAAGCTGAAAAATCAGGAATTAAAATTCTTGGTAACGGAGAATTGACTAAGAAATTGTCTGTTAAGGCAGCTAAATTCTCTAAATCAGCTGAAGAAGCTATCACTGCTAAAGGTGGTTCAGTAGAAGTCATCTAAGAGGGGTGACCTATGTTCTTTAAATTATTAAAAGATGCATTTAAGGTTAAACAAGTACGATCAAAAATTTTATTTACTATTTTTATCATACTTGTCTTCCGAATCGGGACCACGATTACGGTTCCTGGTGTGAATGCGAAAATCCTTAACAACTTACAAGATGTTTCCTTCTTGAATATGATGAGCTTGGTGTCAGGGAATGCTATGAGAAACTTCTCTGTCTTCGCCCTTGGGGTGAGTCCTTACATCACGGCTTCCATCGTAGTTCAGCTCCTTCAAATGGATTTGCTTCCGAAGTTTGTTGAGTGGGGGAAACAAGGAGAAGTTGGGCGGAGAAAGTTAAATCAGGCAACACGCTATATTGCCTTGGTTCTAGCTTTCGTTCAATCCATTGGAATTACAGCTACTTTCCACACCTTGTCACAAGCTAAATTAGTATCCACACCGAACGTTGAAACCTACATCTTAATTGGTGCAATTTTAACGACAGGTTCGATGATTGTGACCTGGTTGGGAGAACAGATTTCTGAAAAAGGATACGGAAACGGTGTTTCTATGATCATCTTTGCGGGGATTGTTTCTTCCATCCCAGAAATGATCAAAGGTGTCTATGAAGATTCATTTGTTAACGTCCGTCCTGGACAATTGAACAATTCACTAATTTTCGTAGGTGTATTAATCTTAGCGGTATTAGTGATTGTCTACTTCACAACCTTTGTGGAACAAGCACAGTATAAAATTCCAATTCAATACACAAAGATTGCACAAGGAGCACCATCTAGCTCATATCTTCCACTGAAGGTAAACCCAGCTGGAGTTATTCCTGTCATCTTTGCTAGTTCGATCACGGCTGCACCGGCAGCAATTTTCCAGGTCATTAGTGCCATGGGTTACAATGCTGGATGGGTTCGAACAGCACAATCTATGTTAGCAACCAATACACCTACTGGTGTAGCAATGTATGCTTTGCTAATCATTTTGTTTACTTTCTTCTACACATTTGTACAGATTAACCCAGAAAAAACTGCGGAAAATCTACAAAAGAGTGGTGCTTACATTCCAGGTGTGCGTCCTGGTAAGGGAACAGAAGACTACATGTCACGTCTTCTTAGACGTTTGGCTACGGTCGGTTCTCTATTCCTTGGATTTATCACCATTATTCCAATCCTTGCTCGGGATATCTTTGGTCTGACAGATACAGTTGCTCTCGGAGGAACTAGTCTCTTGATCATCATCTCGACTGGTATTGAGGGAATGAAACAATTAGAAGGTTACTTATTGAAACGCAAATACATTGGTTTCATGGATACAACAGAATAGAATTAGGTTGACATTGTCAACCTTCTATTTTGTTTTTGAATAAGTTTGTTAAATTGTAACAGGCTTATTTAAAAACAAAATAAGGAGCAAATGATTATGAATTTATTAATCATGGGATTGCCTGGAGCAGGTAAGGGGACGCAAGCAGCTAAAATTGTGGAACAATTTCAAGTTGCACATATCTCAACAGGGGATATGTTCCGTGCTGCAATGGCCAATCAAACCGAAATGGGTGTGTTGGCAAAATCATTCATCGATAAAGGTGAATTGGTGCCGGATGATGTAACCAACGGGATTGTAAAAGAACGTTTGGCTCAAGACGATATTAAGGAAAAAGGATTCCTTTTAGACGGTTTTCCTCGCACGATTGAACAAGCACATGCTTTGGATCAAATTTTGGTAGATCTTGGCCTTGAACTTGAGGGTGTAATCAACATCGAAGTGGATCCATCTTGCCTTCTTGAACGCTTGAGCGGTCGCATTATTCACCGTGAAACAGGTGAAACCTACCATAAAGTATTCAACCCACCAGCTGATTACAAGGAAGAAGACTATTACCAACGTGAGGACGATAAACCAGAAACGGTTAAACGCCGCTTGGATGTGAATATCGCTCAAGGTGAGCCGATTCTTGCTCATTATCGTGCAAAAGGTTTAGTCCATGATATCGAAGGAAACCAAGATATTAACGACGTCTTTAAGGATATCCAAAAAGTCTTAGAGAATTTGAAATAAAAACGTTTTAGTTGCTTGCAATAATTGATAACAAGTGATACAATGAATTAGTCTGACTTATAATTGTTACCTCTGTGCTCAGAGGAATGAATCGAAATTTATGGAGGTACTTTTGCGTGGCAAAAGACGATGTGATTGAAGTAGAAGGCAAGGTAGTTGATACAATGCCGAATGCTATGTTTACGGTTGAACTTGAAAATGGACATCAGATTTTAGCAACAGTTTCTGGTAAAATTCGTAAAAACTATATTCGTATTTTAGCGGGAGATCGTGTTACAGTGGAGATGAGTCCGTACGATTTGACACGTGGACGTATCACATACCGCTTTAAATAATCGAAAAACTTGGAGGGATAAAAATGAAAGTAAGACCATCGGTCAAACCAATTTGCGAATACTGTAAAGTAATTCGTCGTAATGGTCGTGTTATGGTAATTTGCCCAGCAAATCCAAAACACAAACAACGTCAAGGATAAGATAGAAAGGAGAAAACATGGCTCGTATTGCTGGAGTTGACATTCCAAATGACAAACGTGTAGTAATTTCATTGACTTATGTATACGGTATTGGACTTCCAACATCTAAGAAAATTCTTGCTGCTGCAGGCGTTTCTGAAGATATTCGTGTTCGTGACCTTACACCAGATCAAGAAGATGCTATCCGTCGTGAAGTTGACGCAATTAAAGTAGAAGGTGACCTTCGTCGTGAAGTGAACTTGAACATTAAACGTTTGATGGAAATCGGTTCATACCGTGGTATCCGTCACCGTCGTGGACTTCCTGTTCGTGGACAAAACACTAAAAACAATGCTCGCACTCGTAAAGGTAAAGCTGTTGCGATTGCTGGTAAGAAAAAATAAGAAAATAAAATAAGGAGGTAAAAATCTTGGCTAAACCAACACGTAAACGTCGTGTGAAAAAGAATATCGAATCAGGTATTGCTCATATTCACGCAACATTTAATAACACAATTGTTATGATTACTGATGTGCATGGTAACGCAATTGCATGGTCATCTGCAGGTGCTCTTGGTTTCAAAGGTTCTCGTAAATCTACACCATTTGCTGCACAAATGGCTTCAGAAGCTGCTGCAAAATCAGCTCAAGAACATGGTCTTAAATCAGTAGAAGTTACTGTTAAAGGTCCTGGTTCTGGTCGTGAGTCTGCTATTCGTGCTCTTGCTGCTGCTGGTCTTGAAGTTACTGCAATCCGCGATGTGACTCCTGTGCCACACAATGGTGCTCGTCCTCCAAAACGTCGCCGTGTATAATCATCAACAATTACACAGCTTTTCGTTTCAGAGGGAGTATAGCAAATGATTGAGTTTGAAAAACCAAATATAACAAAAATTGATGAAAATAAAGATTACGGTGTATTTGTAGTAGAACCACTTGAACGTGGTTATGGTACAACACTGGGGAACTCTCTTCGTCGCGTATTATTGGCTTCACTTCCAGGTGCTGCTGTTACTTCAATTAATATTGAAGGTGTATTGCACGAATTTGATACAGTTCCAGGTGTCCGCGAAGACGTTATGCAAATCATTCTTAACGTTAAAGGGATCGCTGTAAAATCTTACGTCCAAGACGAAAAGATTATTGAACTTGATGTAGAAGGTCCTGCAGAAGTAACTGCTGGAGATATTCTTACGGATAGTGACATTGAAATTGTAAACCCTGATCATTATCTTTTTACAATCGGTGAAGGATCAAGCTTTAAAGCAACTTTGACTGTGAATAGCGGTCGTGGTTATGTTCCAGCTGATCAGAATAAAAAAGATGATGCACCAGTTGGTACACTTGCAGTAGATTCAATCTATACGCCAGTGACAAAAGTTAATTACCAAGTTGAACCAGCTCGCGTTGGTAGCAACGATGGTTTTGACAAACTAACCCTTGAAATTTTAACAAATGGAACAATTATTCCAGAAGATGCCTTAGGTTTATCTGCTCGTATTTTGACAGAACACCTTAACCTCTTTACTAACTTAACAGAAATCGCAATTGCGACAGATGTAATGAAGGAAGTAGATACAGCATCAGATGATCGAGTATTAGAACGTACCATCGAAGAATTAGATCTTTCTGTCCGTTCATATAACTGTTTGAAACGTGCCGGTATCAACACTGTGTATGATTTAACAGAAAAATCTGAACCAGAAATGATGAAGGTTCGTAACCTTGGACGTAAGAGTCTCGAAGAAGTTAAAGTTAAGCTTGCCGATTTAGGCCTTGGGCTAAAAAACGATAAATAAAGGAGGAATACATGGCTTACCGTAAACTAGGACGCACTAGCTCACAACGTAAAGCAATGCTTCGTGATTTGACAACAGATCTTATCATCAATGAAGCAATCGTAACAACTGAAGCACGTGCAAAAGAAATCCGTAAATCAGTTGAAAAAATGATTACCTTAGGTAAACGTGGTGACTTGCATGCACGTCGTCAAGCAGCTGCTTATGTACGTAATGAAGTTGCATCACAAAACTTTGATGAAGAAACTGGTAAATATTCAGAAACAACAGCACTTCAAAAATTGTTCTCTGAACTTGCACCACGTTATGCTGAGCGCAATGGTGGATATACTCGTATCCTTAAAACTGAACCACGCCGTGGGGATGCTGCGCCAATGGCAATTATCGAATTAGTATAAAATCATCAATTTTGTTGAGTGTTATGATGTTGGGAGGACTATACAGTTCTTCTTAGTCTAGCTCTGGTCTGCCGCTAGGATTTATCCTAGCGGTAACACTCATCATATTGAGGTAAATGGTAGACGCTTGTTTACGAAATTGCTTTAATTTAAAACAATTTCGTAAGCAGGCGTTTTTTGATATAATGGAAGAGTTATGACAGTAAAAGAAAAATCACAAACACTGGCCCAGCAACTATTGGCGAAGCGTTACCTGGCTTCCCTGAAAGAAAATCCAGATCAGTACATTGGAGTTGAACTAGAATTTCCGATCGTAAATACCTTGGGAAATAAAACGGATGTATTGGTTGCAAAGGCTCTTTTTAAGTATCTACAAGAGGTTGAAGAATTTGTAGCGATTAAACTAGATGAAGACGGCAATCCAGTCCAGTTGCAACATGAAATAAATAAAGATCAAATTGTATTCGAGTTATCCTACAATACCATTGAATTTGCGTTTGAAAAAGCTAAAACAATTCAAGAAGTTGAAAGACGTTTTAATCACTATTTAAGCATCATTCAACCATTTTTAAGAGAGAAACAACATCAAATTGAAGGACGTGGCCTTCATCCTTATTGGAGAATAAACGATAATCAACCTGTAAAAATTGATCGTTATAAAATGCTGATCCAATTCTTACAACTAGCTGAACAAACTACCAACCGTCAATTTCATAACTATCCAGACTATGGAACCTTTATTTGCGGAAATCAAGTGCAACTGGATGTTTCAAGAAATAATTATTTAAAAGTGATTAACGCGATGAATAAGGTGGAACCTGCAAAAGCATATCTGTTTGCTAATTCCATTTTCGATGGAGAAAACTGGGATACAACGATATCAAGAGATATTTTCTGGGAAGAGTCTATGCATGGTTATTACCAGGAAAATGTTGGTGTGAACTCAAAAGCGTTTATAAATGAACAGGACTTTCTGGATTATTTAGCGAAGACAGCCTTGTTTTATGTTTATCGTGAGGAAGAAATACTATATTTTGAACCAATTAGAGTAGAGGATTACCTAGGGAGAGAAAAAATAGTAGCTTATCGATTAAATGGAACGAGACAAGATATAAAACCACAAGAAGAAGACCTAAAGAATCATAGAAGCTACCATTTTCAAGATTTAACAACAAGAGGAACCATCGAATACAGAAGTGTTTGTACTCAACCGTTACATAAAACATTTGCACCAATTGCCTTTCATGTAGGATTGCATCATAATATCAAAGAATTGGAAGAGTATTTAGCTCAAAACAACTATTTTGATTTTAGCAAAGAAAATCCAAAAGAATTAAGAAGGCAATACTCTAAAAAACATTTAACTAAAAATGAATTGGAGAAAATTAAACACTATTCATTGGATCTACTAACAATCTCTAAAAGAGGATTGATTGATCGTGGAAAGCAAGAAGAACTTTATCTCGAAGAAATAATGAATGAGTTAGGGAAATGCTAAATTAACAGCATTTCCTTTTTAAAATCAAAAAAATAACAAAAAAAATAAAAAAATAGAAAAAAGATATTGACAAGGAGAAGAGGTCGTGATATACTAATATAGTTGTCGCGCGAGAGCGACAAAGACCTTTGAAAACTGAACAAGACGAACCAATGTGCAGGGCGCTATAACTAAGGTTATAGTACTGAACAATGAAAAAACAATAAATCTGTCAGTGACAGAAATGAGTGAGAACTCAAACTTTTAATGAGAGTTTGATCCTGGCTCAGGATGAACGCTGGCGGCGTGCCTAATACATGCAAGTAGAACGCTGAAGCTTGGTGCTTGCACCGAGCGGATGAGTTGCGAACGGGTGAGTAACGCGTAGGTAACCTGCCTGGTAGCGGGGGATAACTATTGGAAACGATAGCTAATACCGCATAACAACAGTTGTTGCATGACAGCTGTTTGAAAGGGGCAATTGCTCCACTACCAGATGGACCTGCGTTGTATTAGCTAGTTGGTGAGGTAACGGCTCACCAAGGCGACGATACATAGCCGACCTGAGAGGGTGATCGGCCACACTGGGACTGAGACACGGCCCAGACTCCTACGGGAGGCAGCAGTAGGGAATCTTCGGCAATGGGGGGAACCCTGACCGAGCAACGCCGCGTGAGTGAAGAAGGTTTTCGGATCGTAAAGCTCTGTTGTAAGAGAAGAACGAGTGTGAGAGTGGAAAGTTCACACTGTGACGGTATCTTACCAGAAAGGGACGGCTAACTACGTGCCAGCAGCCGCGGTAATACGTAGGTCCCGAGCGTTATCCGGATTTATTGGGCGTAAAGCGAGCGCAGGCGGTTAGATAAGTCTGAAGTTAAAGGCTGTGGCTTAACCATAGTACGCTTTGGAAACTGTTTAACTTGAGTGCAAGAGGGGAGAGTGGAATTCCATGTGTAGCGGTGAAATGCGTAGATATATGGAGGAACACCGGTGGCGAAAGCGGCTCTCTGGTCTGTAACTGACGCTGAGGCTCGAAAGCGTGGGGAGCAAACAGGATTAGATACCCTGGTAGTCCACGCCGTAAACGATGAGTGCTAGGTGTTGGGTCCTTTCCGGGACTCAGTGCCGCAGCTAACGCATTAAGCACTCCGCCTGGGGAGTACGACCGCAAGGTTGAAACTCAAAGGAATTGACGGGGGCCCGCACAAGCGGTGGAGCATGTGGTTTAATTCGAAGCAACGCGAAGAACCTTACCAGGTCTTGACATCCCTCTGACCGCTCTAGAGATAGAGTTTTCCTTCGGGACAGAGGTGACAGGTGGTGCATGGTTGTCGTCAGCTCGTGTCGTGAGATGTTGGGTTAAGTCCCGCAACGAGCGCAACCCCTATTGTTAGTTGCCATCATTTAGTTGGGCACTCTAGCGAGACTGCCGGTAATAAACCGGAGGAAGGTGGGGATGACGTCAAATCATCATGCCCCTTATGACCTGGGCTACACACGTGCTACAATGGCTGGTACAACGAGTCGCAAGTCGGTGACGGCAAGCTAATCTCTTAAAGCCAGTCTCAGTTCGGATTGTAGGCTGCAACTCGCCTACATGAAGTCGGAATCGCTAGTAATCGCGGATCAGCACGCCGCGGTGAATACGTTCCCGGGCCTTGTACACACCGCCCGTCACACCACGAGAGTTTGTAACACCCGAAGTCGGTGAGGTAACCTTTTAGGAGCCAGCCGCCTAAGGTGGGATAGATGATTGGGGTGAAGTCGTAACAAGGTAGCCGTATCGGAAGGTGCGGCTGGATCACCTCCTTTCTAAGGATAAGGAAACCTGCACGTTCGTCTTGTTTAGTTTTGAGAGGTCTTGTGGGGCCTTAGCTCAGCTGGGAGAGCGCCTGCTTTGCACGCAGGAGGTCAGCGGTTCGATCCCGCTAGGCTCCATTGGTGAGAGATCACCAAGGATGAACATTGAAAATTGAATATCTATATCAAATAGTAACAAGAAAATAAACCGAAAACGCTGTGAATATTTAATGAGTTTTCTAATTTTTGAAAAAATTAGGTTAATAAGGTTAAGTTAATAAGGGCGCACGGTGGATGCCTTGGCACTAGGAGCCGAAGAAGGACGTGACAAACGACGAAATGCCTCGGGGAGCTGTAAGTAAGCGCTGATCCGGGGATGTCCGAATGGGGGAACCCAGCAGGTGATACCTGTTACCCATATCTGTTAAGGATATGAGGAGGAAGACGCAGTGAACTGAAACATCTAAGTAGCTGCAGGAAGAGAAAGCAAAAGCGATTGCCTTAGTAGCGGCGAGCGAAACGGCAGGAGGGCAAACCGAAGAGTTTACTCTTCGGGGTTGTAGGACTGCAATGTGGACATAAAGATTATAGAAGAACTACCTGGGAAGGTAGGCCAAAGAGAGTAACAGCCTCGTATTTTAAATAGTCTTTATACCTAGCAGTATCCTGAGTACGGCGAGACACGTGGAATCTCGTCGGAATCTGGGAGGACCATCTCCCAACCCTAAATACTCCCTAGTGACCGATAGTGAACCAGTACCGTGAGGGAAAGGTGAAAAGCACCCCGGGAGGGGAGTGAAATAGAACCTGAAACCGTGTGCCTACAACAAGTTCGAGCCCGTTAATGGGTGAGAGCGTGCCTTTTGTAGAATGAACCGGCGAGTTACGATATGATGCGAGGTTAAGTTGAAGAGACGGAGCCGTAGGGAAACCGAGTCTGAATAGGGCGCTTTAGTATTATGTCGTAGACCCGAAACCATGTGACCTACCCATGAGCAGGTTGAAGGTGCGGTAAAACGCACTGGAGGACCGAACCAGGGCACGTTGAAAAGTGCTTGGATGACTTGTGGGTAGCGGAGAAATTCCAAACGAACTTGGAGATAGCTGGTTCTCTCCGAAATAGCTTTAGGGCTAGCGTCGACATAAAGATTCTTGGAGGTAGAGCACTGTTTGGGTGAGGGGTCCATCCCGGATTACCAATCTCAGATAAACTCCGAATGCCAATGAATTATGGTCGGCAGTCAGACTGCGAGTGCTAAGATCCGTAGTCGAAAGGGAAACAGCCCAGACCACCAGCTAAGGTCCCAAAATAATTGTTAAGTGGAAAAGGATGTGGGGTTGCACAGACAACTAGGATGTTAGCTTAGAAGCAGCTATTCATTCAAAGAGTGCGTAATAGCTCACTAGTCGAGTGACCCTGCGCCGAAAATGTACCGGGGCTAAAACAATTTACCGAAGCTGTGGATACCTTTAATGGTATGGTAGGAGAGCGTTCTATGTGTGAAGAAGGTATACCGTGAGGAGTGCTGGAACGCATAGAAGTGAGAATGCCGGTATGAGTAGCGAAAGACAGGTGAGAATCCTGTCCACCGTAAGACTAAGGTTTCCAGGGGAAGGCTCGTCCGCCCTGGGTTAGTCGGGACCTAAGGAGAGACCGAAAGGTGT